>NZ_CM001466.1:285723-367710 GCF_000231055.2 Saccharomonospora azurea NA-128
GTTGGCGTGCTCACCGACGAGGCCGTCGGGCCCGGCACCCGGCCCGCGGCCCTGACCGCGGCGCGGCGGTGGTCGGTGTCCACGGCGAGGAGGACCACCGACCGCATCCGCTCGACGTGCACGCCCCGCGCCGCCGCCCTCGCCACGGCGGGCTGCGACCGCGCAGGATCACCGGAGAGCAGGTCGGTCAGCAGATCGCCCCGCAGCCGTTGCTCGGCCTCGACCACCGCGTCCTGCTTGAGCAGCAACAACGCGGTGATCTGCGCGGCCCGCTCCGCCGTGCGTTGTTCGACCGGCCCAAACGCGAGCGCGCCCTGGTCGAGTACCAACGCGCCCAGCAGGGTGGAACCCGCCACGACAGCGACCACCACCCGGCTGCGCCCGTCGTCGCCGGTGAGGAAGACGCAGCGACCGCTGCGCCTGCTGCGGGTGACCGCCTCGCGCACGGGACTCTCGTCGAGCGGTCGGTCGTCCGTGGTGCGCAGTTCGGCGTCGAGCATCGTGACGGTGCAGCGCAGCGCCCGGCCCAGCGCGTCGGCGACGTCGGTGGCGTCACCGCCCTGGAGCACCAGCCCGGTGAGGTCCTCGTGGACCCGGCTCGCGCGTTCCATGGCCTCGACGTGCCGGGACAGCTCGCCGTACGCCGTGCGGGTCTCGGCGTCGGAGCGCCGGGTGTCGGCGAGCAGCCGGGCGGTCTGGAGCACGACCGCGGCGTGGTCGGCGAACGCGGACAACAGCGAGATCTCCTCGTGCGTGAACGTGTGCGGGATGCGGTTCGCCGCGAACAGCACGCCCAGCACCTCGTCACCGGCCAGCAGGGGCACTCCGAGCAGGGACACGAGTCCCTCCGCCTCCACGGCGGCGTCGATGCCGGAATCGTGCGGCGCCTGCGTCATCGCGTCGTACCTCGACGTCCACTGCGGGCTCCGGGTGGTGACGACCATGCTCGCCAGCCCCATCCCGGGCGGCACCCGCAGGTTGGGAAACGACGGTGCGACGGTGCCCAACGTGGTGCGCACCCTCAGCTCGCCGCTCGCGACGTGGAACTCCGACAGGTAGGTGACGTCGGTGCCGATGAGGTCGTGCGCGCGCTGCACGAGGCGTTCGAGCAGCTCGTCGACGTCGCGCAGCTGCGCCAGCTCGTGTGCCGTCGAGTACAGCGCCGCCAGCTCCCGGCCACGGCGCCGCCAGCGCGCGGCGGTGGTCTTGAGCCGGTTCACCTCGCCGCCGATCCGGTCGGCGACGTCCTCGGGCAGGTCGGCCTCGGCGAGCAGGCGGGCGACCTTGTCGTCGCGGCCGTCGGCCGTCTCACCGAGAGCCGCGGAGAGCACCTCCACCACGAGGTCCACCGGAACGAGTTGGGTCATGGAACCACCAGAAGCCGCCGGAACATGGACCGGAAGACCATAAACCGGCCCGGGACGGTTCGTCAGCGGTCGGTGTCCCGGTGGCTGTGGGGCGTGTGCGGGATGCTCTCCCGCGGTGCGGACTCCCCGGGGAGGACCGCGTCGTCGCCGTCGTCCTTCAGCGCCACGCCCGAACGGCCGATCCGCCGGGCTCCGGCGATCAGCCGGCGGACGGTGGCGGCGGCCTGGTCGTGGTGCAGGCCGCCGGGTGGATGGATGTTCGACACGCAGTTGCGTTCGGCGTCGGTCCGCCCCGGGCGGGGCTGGTGGGTCAGGTAGATGCCGAGACTGTCCGCGACGGACAGCCCCGGGCGCTCTCCGATGACGACGAGGACCGTCGCCACGCCCAGGGCCTCGCCGATCGCATCGCCGATCGCCACCCGCGCCTGCGTGGCGACGACCGGAGGCGCGATCGAACAGGTCGGACGCAGCGCGGCCACGAGCGCGGCGAGAAGTGGCGGTCCGTGCACCGCGAGGGCGCGCGGTGACAACCCGTCGGCCAGGACGATTCCCACGTCGGCTCCGCTGCGAGGAATCGAGCCGGTCTCGTCGAGAAGCCTGCCGAGGTCGGGTCGGCGCAGGTACTCCTCGCGGTCGCGCACCCGGCTGCGCACGACGGTGGGGGTGCCCGCACCCACCGCGGCCACGTCGGCGGTCAGGGCGTCGACGTCGAGGCCCTGATGGATGGCGTCGCGGGCGTCCGCGTGGTCGCTGCGGAACTCGAGCACGCGGCGCAGCGGCACGGCATCGCCGGTGCGGCCCAGGCCGATCCGCGCCTGCGTGAGCCGGCGCAACGGCTGCCACGCGTCCGCCGTGGCGCGGTCGTCGGCGGTGGAATCCAGGTCGGTCACAGTCCGCTCACCAACTCTCGCAGCGGGGAGGTGTCCGGAGCGCTGGGCAGGATCCGGCCGTGGTCGTCGGCGAGGGACATCTCCTGCAGCCACTGCTCGAACTCCGGTGCGGGCCGAAGCCCCAGCAACCGCCGCGCGTACAGGGCGTCGTGGAAGGCGAGACTCTGGTAGCCCAGCATGACGTCGTCGGCTCCGGGCACGGTGATCACGAACGCGCAGCCCGCCGCCGCGAGCAGTGTCAACAGGACGTCCATGTCGTCCTGATCGGCGACGGCGTGGTTGGTGTAGCAGATGTCGACGCCCATCGGCAGGCCGAGCAGCGTGCCGCAGAACAGGTCCTCCAGGCCCGCGCGGATGATCTGTTTGGCGTCGTAGAGGTATTCCGGCCCGATGAACCCGACGACGGTGTTGACGAGCAGCGGCTCGAAGGCCCGGGCGACGGCGTAGGTGCGGGCTTCCAGGGTCTGCTGGTCGACCGGGAGCCCGTCGACGCCGCGGTGAGCGTCGGCCGAGAGCGCCGAGCCCTGCCCGGTCTCGAAGTACATGACGTTGTCGCCGACCGTGCCGCGCCGCAGGGAACGTCCCGCGTCGTGAGCTTCGGTCAGCAGCTCCAGCGACACGCCGAAACCGCGGTTCGCGCCCTCGGTGCCCGCGATCGACTGGAACACCAGGTCGACCGGGACGCCGTCACCGATGAGGTCGAGCGTCGTCGTGACGTGCGCGAGGACGCAGGACTGCGTCGGGATGCGATACCGCTCGCGGATGTCGTCGAGCAGGTGCAGCAGGTCGGCGGTGCGGCGGGGTGCGTCGCTCGCCGGGTTGACGCCGATGACCGCGTCACCGCACCCCAACAGTAGGCCGTCCAGCACGGCGGCGGCGATCCCGTGCGGATCGTCGGTGGGGTGGTTCGGTTGCAGGCGGGTGCTCAGCCGCCCCGGAAGTCCGATGGTGGTGCGGAAGGCCGACGTCGTGCCCGCGGCCTTGGCCACCGCGACGAGGTCCTGGTTGCGCATGAGCTTCGAGACCGCGGCGACCATCTCCGGCGTCAGCCCGGGAGCGAGTGCCGACAGTCGCGCGCCCCCGTCGTCGTGGGTGGCCGTGTCGAGCAGCCAGTCCCGCAGTCCGCCGACGGTCAGGTGCGACACGGGTGCGAACGCCGTCGCATCGTGGCTGTCGACGATGAGCCGCGTGACCTCGTCGCTCTCGTACGGCACCAGGACGTCGTCGAGGAACCGGGTCAGGGGGACGTCGGCGAGGACCCACTGCGCGGCGGCGCGCTCCCGGTCCGATTCCGCCGCACACCCCGCCAGCTCGTCGCCGGAACGCTGCGGCGTGGCCTTCGCCATCACCTCGACGAGGCCGGAGAACGTGTAGTTGACACCTCGGATCCGCTGACTGAACACGTCGTCTCGCTTCCGGTCACGAACGGGACGGTGAACCTCGTATCGTACGTGACCCACGCCATAGTGCGAGGGGCTCGCGAATACGCCCTGTCGCTACACCGAGTCCGGTGCCACGGGTGTGCCCTGGTGGTGGAACAGCTGCCATCGCGGCACTCGGGACTCAGCGTTTCGCGCTCGGCCGCGATCGCCTCTGCGACCTGAGGTCTGAACCCTCAACCCAGACAACGCCCGTCGTCGTCCGATGCTCGGGGGTTGTCCTTTTCCCCCATCAGGTCGGCAGGGTCATCACCGTCGCGTCCGCCTGATCGAGCCACAACACGTGCCGCCCGTCGGGGGAAATGGTGAGCCCGAAACGGGTTGGTTCCGGGTGGCCTGCGTTGTCCCACCAGTCAGCGAGTTCGACGAGCCCGGTCCACGGATTCCGGGGACCCCCGTGGACCACGACCGCATTCCCGCTGTCGTCGAGACGAGCTCGTGCCCACGAACTGCTCACCGGGTCGACGAGCGCATACATGTCGCCGTCGTCGCCGTGCACAACGACCCTGCGGACGTGCGGGTGAACGATGGCGTGGAGACATTGCACGGGGCGCTCCTCCAGAACGGCTGGCCACAGGGACCGCGAGGCGGTGCCGTCCTGGTTGGCGGTCTCGATGATGTCCCGCACCGTCGGCGCCGTGTCGTTGATGTCAGTGCGCAGACGCATGAAGGCGGCGTAGTCGGTGAACCTGCCGCTCGCGGTGCCGTCGTCGGAGACCGTGAGGCGGGCCAGGGCGAACCCGAGGTTCACCAGGATGATGCCGCCTGGCCGGACTTGATCCAGCCAGGTCGCGGGAACGCGCGGCAAACCGCAGGTGGCGATGATTCGGTCATAGGGGGCGGCTGAAGGTTCACCGAGAGCGCCGTCTCCCACGACGAGGCGGGGCCCGTAGCCGACTTCAGCCAGCCTGGTGCGGGCCTGTTCGACCAGGCTGGGATCGATGTCGATGCTGGTGACCGAGTGGTCGCCGAGCTCGTGGCACAGCAACGCGGCGTTGTACCCGGTCCCGGTGCCGATCTCCAACACACGGTGGCCGGGGTGGACGTCGAGTCGTTCCAACATCAGGGCCATCAACGATGGTGTGGTGGAGCTCGACGTCGCGGTACCGCCTTCGTCGAGTTGGGTGAGGAGCGAAACGTTGTCGTAGACAGCAGCGAGCGGAGTGGCCGTGTCCACGTTCAGGTCGTAGTGCGTGTGCCGGCCGGTGGCCGGGTCATGCACGGTGAACTTGTCGACGAACGCTTCTCGGGGGATATCGAGAAACGCCTGCTGCCAGCGGGGTTCGTGGAGGAATCCCTCGGCGACGAGCCGATCGACCAGTTGCGACCGTAGCGCGGCGCTATCGGTGGTTGTAGTGGTCACTGCTGGTTGTCTCCATTCAGCTCGTCGGCCAGGGCTGAGGCGATCTCGTCAGCGACGCACGACAGCCACGCCCACTGTCCGTTGGCGTTCGTTTCGAGGTAGACCCAGCGGCCGGTGTCAGCGTCGATCACGAAGTCATGCGCGGCGAACACCAGCCCGAACGACGCGGTCAGGGCGCGCAGGCTGTCCGCAGTGTCGGTGGCCGTGTCGATGGCGGTGTAGGTGAGGTTGTCGTAGTCGGCGCGGAAGTCGTTCGCGGCTGCTGCGGACGTCGAGTCGATCCTCACCGCGAACAGTCTGGCCCCGACCTGGGTGACGCGCACGTCGGCACGTTTCGGCACGCGGGCTTGGAACTGGTGCGCGGTATGGGCCACGTCGTCGGTGATGTCGTCGGCCGTCACTGGGATGGTGTAGATCGAGCCGCCGCTGGCGGGCGCTCCGCGCAACGACTTGTAGACCACACCACGCGCCTGCGCGGCCGTGAACGCCCGAGCCTCCTCGACATCGTTCGTGATCAACGTCGGCGGTATCTCCAAACCCGCGATCGTCGCGGCAGCGAGCCTGGCCGATTGTGAGCGCCGCCCGTACGCCTGAACGTGCTACGCGACGCACGTCGAGGAAGGATCATGAGGGAGTCCCGCACCGTGCCTGGCGCGCGTGTCCCACGTGTATCCCACGACGTTGGAAGACGCGCTGGTCAGGCTGTCGGGCATCCGACCACGACGGCAGCCCGGCTGCCGCGAGCGGTGTCACGGCGTCGTCACCGAGTCGCGGCCTCGCTTCCGGTGCCGAGCGGGTGGAACAGCAGGTGCAGGCCGTCGTCGGAGCGCACGCGCCGGACACCGATGCGGTACACGGGTTCGAGGGTCTCCGCGCGCAGCACGGCGTCCGGAGACCCCTTGGCCTGTACTCGGCCCTCGTGCAGCAGCACCACCTCGTCGCAGTAGCGGGCGGCCAGGTTGAGGTCGTGCAGGACCACGATGGTGGTGACGCCGAGTGTGCGCACGAGCTGCAGCACCTCGTGCTGGTACCGGATGTCGAGGTGGTTGGTGGGTTCGTCGAGCAGCAGGTGGTCGGCGCGTTGTGCCAGCGCACGCGCGATGAGCACCCGTTGCTTCTCGCCGCCGGACAACCCGGTGACGACGCGGTCGGCGAGGTGCCGGGCACCCACCTTCGTCAGAGCTGCGGCCGCGAGCTCGTGATCCGCGATCGAGTAGCGCTGGAACGTCCGAAGGTGGGGCGATCGTCCCAACAGGACCGTCTCGGCCACCGTCAGCGGGACGTCGGTGTGCTCGTCCTGGGCGACGACGGCGAGGCGGCGCGCCTGCTGCCGCGGGGAGAGCGTGGCGAGGTCGGTGCTGTCGAGGCTCACCAGCCCGGCTCGCGGGGTGAGGGCGGCGTAGAGCGTGCGCAGCAGCGTGGTCTTGCCACTGCCGTTCGGGCCGATCAGCCCGACGACGAGTCCGGGACGGGCCGCCATGCGGACCGTGTCGAGCACGAGCGTGCCGTCGTAGGCGAAGGAGACGTCGTGTGCGGTGATCATGACTCGCCGCCGAATCTCTCGTGAATCCGCTCCAGCCCGGTCACGGACAACGGCGTGGGCGGTTCGGTGAAGTTGAACAGCTGCACGAGGATCGCGTCGTGCCGGACCGCCCGCAGGGCGTCGGCTCCGGGGAGCTCGGCCACCGCGTCCTCGACGGCGTCCGGGTCGCCGTCGGTGTGGAGGAGCATCAGGACGTCCGGGTCCTTGGCGATCAGGTCCTCCACCGTCACCTCGAACACGCGTTCCCCGACGTCGCCGTAGACGTTGGTGAAGCCGGCGGAGTCGAGCTGCGGATGCGCCATGCTCTCGTTGCCGTAGGCGTAGACGGTCCCGCCGCCGATCGTCGGATACAGGACCGCGGCGGTGCGCCGGGGGCGGTTCTGCACCGCCTGCTCGACGGCGGTGACGCGGCGGCGCAGCGAGTCCACGAGCTCGGCCGCCCGGTCCTCCCGGTCGAAGAGCCGGCCGTAGGTGGTGACCTGGTCGGCGACGTCGTCGAACGTGGTCGCGCCCGCGCCGGTCGGACACAGGGTCGGGTGCACGAGCACGGGGATGCCGAGCTCGGCGAGCGCCTCCCGTGGAACCCCGTCCGGCAGGCCCAGGACCAGGTCCGGTCGCTGCGCGACGACGAGCTCGACGGAGAGCTGCAGGTGACCGCTCGTGTCCAGCTCCTCGCCCAGGGACGGGATCGACCGGATCGCCGCGTTGGTCTCGTCGTCGTAGTACCCGGCGGGGAACGCTCCCGCGCGCACCGTCACGGCGTCCAGCACGTCGAGCGCGCGCAGGGTCGACACCGGTGAGCTCTCCAGCAGCACGACGCGTTCCGGGCGAGCGTCGACGGTGACGTCGGCACCGCAGTTCGTGATCGTCACCGGGTAGTGCCCCGAGCCGGAGGCCGAGTCCTGCCGCGCTCCGGGCGCGCCACAGGCGGTGCCGAGCAACGACAGGACGAGCGTGCCGCACGCGAGCCGCCGGAGCCGACTGTGCGGACGATGCCGACGATGCTGACGGTTCATGCGGTGCTCCTCCCGTCGATAACGGACACGGTCAGGATCGGGTCGCGTGGAAACGTCGGACGAGCACGAGCAGGAACGGTGCGCCCACCAGCGCGGTGATGATGCCGATCGGCAGCTCGCGCGGGTACAGCGCCACGCGGGCCACGACGTCGGCCCACACCAGGAAGATCGCGCCGAGCAGGGCGGCCACGACGACGACGCGACGGTGAGCCGCTCCGACGATGCGGCGAGCGAGGTGGGGGATCACCAGGCCCACGAAGCCGATGCCGCCGGAGGCGGCGACGACCGCGCCGACACAGAGCGACACCAGGCACAGCAGGCGCACCCGGAACCCGGTCGGGGAGATCCCCAGCGTGTGGGCGGTCTCGTCGCCGACCGCAAGCGCGTCGAGGTGGCGGCTCCACAGCGTCAGCGCGAGCACCGTCACGCCGACGAGCACCAGGACCGACGCGAGCGGCACACCCCACCGGGCGAGGCCGAGGGAACCCAGCAGCCAGAACAGGACCGACCGCGAGCCCTCGGCGGAGTCGGACGCGACGATGAGGAACCCGGTGGCGGCGTAGAGGGCGTAGCCGACGGCGACCCCAGCCAGCAGGAGCCGCAGCGAGGTGAGTCGGCCTCCGGCCCGGGCGACGACGAAGACGACCACGGAGGCGGCGAGAGCGCCGAGGAAGGCGCTCACGGACAGCGCGTTCTCCCCGAAGCCCGCCCCGACGCCGAAGAGGATGGCGCCCGCGGCGCCGGTCGAGGCTCCCGAGGTGATCCCGAGCAGGTAGGGGTCCGCGAGGAGGTTGCGCACCATTGCCTGGAGCGCGACGCCGCACACGGCGAGTGCCGCCCCGACAGCCGCGCCCAGCAGCACGCGGGGCAGTCGCACCTGCCACACGATGGCGTCGTCCGAGGGACTCCACGCGGCCTCGCTCGGCAGGCCGAGCACGTGGTGCGCGACGACCTGCGCGACGGTCGAGGGCGGGAGCGCGACCGCGCCGATGCAGACGGCGGTGACGAGCGTGGCGAGGAGCACGGCCGAGAGCCCGCAGACCCACGCCAGCGTGCGGCGGCGACGGGTGCGCTGACCGAGGTCGTCGGTGGACGAACGTTCGTGGACGACCGAGTTCGTCGCCGAGATCGCCGGGGCCATGGTCGCCGCCTCCCTTCGACCGATCGGGTCGAATACCAGGAGTGATAGAGCGGTGACAGTGCGTACGACATGGTCGCAGGTGCGACGAAGTCGCGTCAAGAAGCCAGGAACCCGCTCGACCAGCGGGACGGGCGGTCAGGACGGGACGTCGCGGCAGGCCCGGCACCGGCCCGACAGGGCGACGTGAGCGGGGTCGAGCGCGAAGTCGCGTTCCCGGGCGAGCCGGTCGACCACCCGATCCAGCAGATCGCCGGGCAGGTCGACGATCCGGCCGCAGTCCCGGCACTTCGCGTGCAGGTGCGACGGCCGGGTCGCGTCCAGGGCGAGGTGGTAGGTGCTCGCGCCGTCGCCGACGCGCACCTGGGTCACGACCCCGAGGTCTGCGAGCGTGTCGAGCGTCCGGTACACCGTCGCCCGATGGATCGTGGGGTGCTGTCGCCGCACGCGGTCGACCAGCTCGTCCGCGCTCGGATGCCCGCCGATGTGGGCGAGAGCCTCGACGACGGCGGTACGCGCACCGGTGATCCGCTGTCCCTGCGCGCGCAGCAGGCCGAGGACGGCCTCGACGGCTTCCTGCGGCCGCATTCCCAGAGCGTGAGCGTGGGCGGTCATGGCAAAGAGTGTCGCGGTTCGTGGCCGACCGTGACCAGAGACCGAACGGTGACCGTGACCCGACGGTGGCGACGCCTGCGACGTGCGAGGAATCGTCTTATCGTCGAGAGAACAGGAGCCGTGACGTCCGAGAGCGGAGCGGATGATGAGCTCACTCACCACACCGACCAGAGGCTCCGGCTTCCTGGCCAAACGCGCCGCGGAGTCCGGCAACAACGCCGACGCGCGGTATCGCCTCGCGCGAGCGGTGCGTCATCAGATGAACAAGGTGTTCCCGACCCACTGGTCGTTCCTGCTGGGCGAACTCGCCCTGTACAGCTTCATCATTCTGATCATTTCGGGCGTCTACCTGACGTTCTTCTTCGACCCGTCGATGACGGAGGTCGTCTACGACGGCCCGTACACGAACATGCAGGGCATCGAGATGTCGCGGGCTCTCGAGTCGACCCTGCAGATCTCGTTCGAAGTACGCGGTGGCCTGTTCATCCGGCAGTTGCACCACTGGGCGGCGTTGATCTTCGTCGCCTCGATGATGGTGCACATGTTCCGGGTCTTCTTCACCGGAGCGTTCCGCAGGCCGCGTGAGGCCAACTGGGTCATCGGCGCGCTGCTGCTGATCCTGGGCATGTTCGAGGGCTTCTTCGGCTACTCGCTGCCGGACGACCTGCTCTCCGGTACCGGGATCCGGGCGACGCTGTCGGGCATCGTGTTGTCGATCCCGGTGATCGGGACATGGGTGCACTGGGCGTTGTTCAACGGGGAGTTCCCGGGAGACCTGATCGTGCCTCGGATGTACGCGCTGCACATCCTGATCATCCCGGGCATCATGCTGGCGCTGGTCGCGGCGCACCTCGCGCTGGTCTGGTACCAGAAGCACACGCAGTTCCCCGGCGTGCGGCGCAAGGAGACCAACGTCGTCGGCGTGCGGATCATGCCGGTGTTCGCACTCAAGGGTGGCGCCTGGTTCCTCGTGGTCACCGGGTTCACCGCCCTGATGTCGGGGCTCTTCCAGATCAACGCCATCTGGAACCTGGGGCCGTACAACCCGTCGCAGGTGTCGGCGGGGTCGCAACCGGACTGGTACATGGCCTGGGCCGACGGCATCCTGCGCATCTACCCGCCGTGGGAGTTGTATCTGGGCAACTACACGGTGCCCCCGGTGTTCTTCGCCGGCGTCGGCGGCATGGGAATCCTCTTCGCGCTGCTGATCGCGTATCCGTTCATCGAGCGGAGACTGTCGAAGGACACGGCGCACCACAATCTCGTGCAGCGTCCCCGGGACGCACCGGTGCGCACGAGCCTCGGTGTGATGGCGTTGACATTCTTCATGGTGCTGGAGATCTCCGGCTTCAACGACATCGTCGCGTTCAAGTACGACATCTCGCTGAACGCGATGACGTGGGCAGGCCGGATCGGGCTGCTGATCCTGCCACCGCTGGCGTACTTCATCACCTATCGGATCTGTCTGGGCTTGCAGCACTCCGACCGCCAGGTCCTGGAGCACGGTGTGGAGACCGGCATCATCAAGCGGTTGCCGCACGGTGAGTTCATCGAGGTGCACCAACCGCTCGGCCCGGTGCGCGACGGACACCCGGAGCCGCTGGAGTACCAGGGCGCGCCGGTGCCGAAGAAGATGAACCAGCTCGGTACC
Organism: Saccharomonospora azurea NA-128; assembly: GCF_000231055.2. Lineage (GTDB taxonomy): Bacteria > Actinomycetota > Actinomycetes > Mycobacteriales > Pseudonocardiaceae > Saccharomonospora > Saccharomonospora azurea. The sequence goes on from NZ_CM001466.1 coordinate 296,746, forward strand.
GCGGGCAAGCCGGTGCCCGGAAACCTGTGGAAGCCGGATCCGCCCGAGGAGACCGAGGCGTTGGAGCGGGCCCGGGCCGAACAGGGCGGCCATGCCGGTGGAGGCGGGTTGGAAGCGCCGCAGCCGGAGACGCCTCGGCGGATGAGTCGCTTCGGGCGGCAGCGCCGGAAGTGATCGGAGCGGACGGGACTTCCGGCGGTTCCCACGCCGTGCCCGGGTGACCTCCGCGAACCTCCCGGCGCCCGCCTTTGCCCTGGTCAGTGCCACCGGCCAAAAGTGGCCGCCTCGGTGGCCTTCCCCTTCCGTCGTGCTCGCCCGATTCTGATCCCGTCGACGAGGTCGGCACTCGAAAGGGGTCTGGGGTGGCGAGCGAGACGTCGGGTGTGTCCGGCTGGTGGGACGTGTACTTCGGTGAGCCGGTGGCGCCCGAGGGTGGCGTGAACTGGGACGCGTACAGCCACGAGGAGCTGTACCAGATGCTGTGGCAGGACGCCGACGTCGCCGACGTCAGCACGATCGCCGCGGAGTGGGCGCAGCACCGTGCCGCGTTGGTCAACCACGCCGAGGTGTTGCGGGAACAGAAGGCCGCGCTGCTGGAGAGCTGGCAGGGGTCGGGAGCGGAGGAGGCCGCGCGCAGGCTCGACGTCCTCGCCCATCGGGTCGAGAAGATCGCCGAGCTCGCCCATGCGGGTGAGGTGGCCGCGGAGCAGGCGGCGGACGCGCTGGCGCAGGCGCGGGCGATGATGCCGCCACCGCCCGGGGAGGCGTCCGCGCCCATGACCGACGCCGTGACGAACTGGGCGGACCTGACCGCGTTCGCCCCGCCCGCGACGTCGACTGCCCCGACCGGGGGGATCACGATCGGGGACAGGGTCGACGACACGTCCTCTCCGGCGGACACGGGGGTGCTGTCCTCGTCGTCGCAGGACGCCGACGAGGTGCTGACGCTTCCGGCGGCGCCCTCGTCGACCTCGCCGACCACGTCGCCCTCGGGTTCGACCTCCGCCGCCGACGTGGGGACGGCGTTCGGCGCGGTGGGGGGCGCTTCGTTCAGCTTCTAACGTCGGCGCCGACACCGCGGAGCTGCAGAAGCAGCAGGCCGTGCGCGCGATGCAGACCTACGAGTCGAACCTGACGAGCTCGGGGCACCTGATCGGGCAGGCACAGGGCACGATCCCCGCGGCCGCGACGATGCCGAGCAGCGCGCGGGCCACGACCCACGTCACGGCGGCGGGCGCGAGTTCCCCTCCGCCGTCGTGGCAGTCGCTCGCCGGCAAGGCGGGCGGCCTCGCTCCGGGAGTGGTCGCGGGAGCGTCCGCGCCGGGTGCGGGTGCTGTGGCCGGGTTCGGATCCGCGGGCACGGGCGTGGGGCCGGGACTCGCGGGCAACGCACTCGCGCAGGGCATGCGGGTGGGGACGATGACCATGCACAGCGGGTCGGCCGCCACCGCCGCGCACCTCGCCGCGGAATCGGCCGCGGCACGCACGTCGGCGATGGGGGGCATGGTGCCGCCGGCCGGCGGGGCGCGCGGACGCGCTGAGGACGACACACACGAGAACCAGCTGCCGACGATCGACCACAGGCTCTTCCCGGTGCAGGAACCGGGCAGCGAGGCGGTCATCGGCCTGAGCCCGGAGGAGGCCGAATGAGCGACGGGCGAGGACTTCGACTCGAGGTCGACCTGCTCGACCAGCGGATCTCGACACTGGCCGAACTGGGCGATTTGACGAGCGAACTCGTGGCCACGGCGAGCCGGCTCGCCGACCGCCTGCCCCTGCTGGGCACCGCGCCTCCCGCTGTGCACCTGGCGATGCGCTTGCGCGAGGCGGCGGGCAGCACGGGCCTCGCGGGCGAGGTCGAGGCCACCGAACGCGAGGTCCGCGAGTACGAGCGCATGCTCGCGGGCGCCAAAAGCAAGTACCTGGAGCACGAGGAGCAGTCGGGCGACGACCTGCGCGGCAAGGGGGAGTCCGCGGACTCGGCCGGTCGGGCCGGGCGGGACTCGTGACGGCCGCGCTGGACCGGACGATGTTCGCGCTGGTGGAGCTGGACCTCCTCGCCGTCCACGCGGGCACGCGGCTGCCGTTTCCTCTGCGGGTGCCGTCGTTCGGCCGGATCGCGCAGGAGCGCAGGCAGCTGCTGGCCGACGCGGCCGGCACGTTGGCCGCGCGGGGGCTCGCCACCGACAGGGGACCGACCGGCGTGGCGGCCGCGCTCGTGGCCGCGTTGCGTCGACACCGGGGGACGGTCGACCTGGTGGTCGTCGAGGGCGCCACGGTCACGGGCGTCGTCGCGCTCGTCGACGACCGGGGCGGCGTCGTGTGCCGCCAGTCGATCGGCGGAGCGGCGGGACCGGTGGTCGTCGACCGCGTCCCCGGTTCCGCGTGGACCGAGGCGCTGCTGTCCGACGTCCCCCGGATCGCGGCTGCGCCGGTCATGCCGATCACCGTGCCGCCCGGTGTCGTCGGCGATGCGACGCGGTTGCTGGAGAACACCGCGGGAATCGCGGCTCCCGCGCAGCGGATCCGCGCACTGGTCCGGGAACGCGGCGGCGACGAGGGGATCGTCGACGCCCTCGTCGATCTCCTGCCGTCGGTCACGGGCCGGGGACAGCTGGGTGCGGTGGTCCGGCGGCCCGGCGAACCCGCCGACCGGCGACTCGAAGTGTCCTGGTTGGACGGACCTCGCGGTCGGGTCCGCGTCAACACCGACGACAACGGATGGCTGAGCGTGAACCCGTTGCGTCACGTCGAGCTCGTCCGGGCCCTGCGTGAGGCGGCCACGGCGGTGCACAGCTGACATCGACAGTACACACGGGACGGACGAGAGGAGACCACGACATGGACGCGACGGAATGGTTGGCCGACTACCGCAGCCGCCTCGACCGCATCGCGCAGGGCGCGCGCCAGGCGAGTGAGAGTGTGCGGGACATCGGCGCCACGGCGAGTTCGCCGCGGGGCGAGGTGACGGTCTCGGTGAACGCCGGAGGCGCACTGCAGGGCGTCACGCTCACGCCGATGGCGCGCAGGCTCGAAGCGGACGCCCTCGCCGAGCTGATCGTCACCACGGCGCGAGAGGCCCAGCGTCTCGCCGGTGCCCGCATGGCCGAGGTGATGGAGGACTACCTCGGCGACAGCCCGGCGCTGGCCCGGATCACGCAGCACCTGCCCACGGAGGCCGGCCGATGAGCACACCGCAGTCGTACAACGTCGATCCGGAGCAGCTGCGTGCTCACGCGAGCAGGCTCGCCACGCACGCCGACCGGCTCGCCTCGGTCGGCGCGGCCCTGCCGGACCGGATGGGTGAGGCGTCGCTGGGGGCGCTCGCCCAGTTCATCACCACGGGCATCGGCGCGGCGATGGCCGAGACGATGGACGCGTTCGCCCACGCCGCCGCGACCGTGGACAGGGTCGGCATCGGGATGCGGCAGGCGGCCGACCGCTACGAAAGCTCCGACGAGCACCATGCCGCCGGTCTGGCCGATATCGGGACCGGATTGGAGGGAGGCGGCCGATGAACACGCCCACCACGCACCCGCGGACCGCCGAGGAGCTCGACGGGTCGCGAGAAGCGCAGGCGATCGGGGAAGTCGAGCAGACGGTGCTGGAGATCAGCGCCGCGCTGGCGGAGCTGCGACTGACCCGGGACGCCATCGGCAACAAGGAGTGGCTGTCGGCCGATCTCGCGGGCGAGCCCTCCGGGTCGCTCGACCAGCTCGGGTCGATCACAAGCCCGTTGTCCACGCTGAGCAGCGCGGGCTGCGACTTCCTCACGCCCATGATCTCGTTTCTGGAGGAGCCGCTCGGCCGGCTGCGGGGCGAGCCGGAGGGGGTGTCCGGCCCGGCGGGCCAGCACGACGCGGCCGCGCGCGACGCCGGTGCCGTCGCCGAGGACTTCGGGTCCAGTGTGGAGAGCGAGACCAGCGAGTGGGCGGGTGCGGCCAAGGACGACTACCTCGGCACGGCGACCCAACTCGTCGACGGCGTGCTCTCGATCGCGGAGACGGCGGGCACGAACGCGAAGGCGATGATCGCCGCCGGTGAGGTGGTGGCGCAGGTCGTCGGGATCGTGACCCAGCTGATCACCGAGGCCGTCGCCACGATCGTCCCGATCATGACGCGGGCCATCGCCGCGGCGCCCGCGACGTTCGGCGCGAGCATCGCGCAGGCGATCCCGGACTGCGTCGCGATCGCCGTCGACTACGCCGGTCGGATCGCGGGGAAGCTGGGGGAGCTGATCGCCAGCGGCGAGAACCTCGTCACGCTGATCGAGGGAGCGGTCGGGGTGCTGAAGGTCGTGCGGGAGGGGCTGACCGTCATCGGCGACCTCGCGGGCGGCGACTCCGCGAGCTCCGCGAGCGCGGCGGGCACCCCGGTGTCGACCGTGTCCGGTCAGGACGGTGTCGACCCGCTGCGGCCGTTGGAGCGAGAAGCGTCGCGAGGTGAGCCCGCCAAGTCGCTCGAGACGGACGAACCGGGTCGTGGTCCCGGTGAGTTCGACGATCCCCTCGAAGGCGAGTGGAAGCCCGTCGGCGGCGTCGACAGCTGAGGTCCGAGCCGTCGGCGGGTCCTCGTGGGCCCGCCGGGGTTCGGGACAACGCCCCTGGGTACTCCTCCGCCGTGGATCATGTCCGAGGCGTGGGGAGACGCATGGCCGACCGCATCAGCGACCTCTGGGGAACCCGGACACCGCACGCGAGGGACACCTCCTGGCCCATCCGGGTCGACCAGCACCTGGAGCCGGGGCTCACCGCGGCGGACGTGGACGACTGGGTGCAGTCGGCATGCACGTTGTGCAGCAACGGCTGTGCGTGCGACATCGCGGTGAAGGACGGCCGCATGGTCGGGGTCCGCGGCCGTCCGGGGGACGTGGTGAACCACGGGCGACTCGGACCGAAGGGTTTGTACGGGTCGTGGCAGTGGAGCCGATCCGAGAGGTTGACCCGGCCGCTCGTCCGGCGTGGCGGTGAGCTGCGGGAGACGGACTGGGACACCGCCATGGACCTGATCGCGCGCCGCTCGCGTGAGCTGCTCGACGAGTTCGGGCCGCTGTCCCACGGCTTCTACACCAGCGGACAGCTCTTCCTGGAGGAGTACTACACGCTCAGCGTGCTCGGCAAGGCCGGGCTGGGCACACCGCACATGGACGGCAACACCCGGCTGTGCACGGCCACCGCGGCGGCCGCGCTGAAACAGAGCTTCGGCTCCGACGGGCAACCCGGCAGCTACGCCGACATCGAGGCGTGCGACGCACTGTTCCTGTTCGGCCACAACATGGCCGAGACGCAGACCGTCCTCTGGTCGCGGGTGCTGGACCGGCTGCGCGGCCCCGAACCGCCCGTGGTCGTCGCCGTCGATCCGCGCAGGACACCGGTGACCGAGGCCGCGGTCGAGACCGGGGGAGTGCACCTGGCTCCGTTACCCGGCACCAACCAGGCCCTCATGAACGGCCTCGTCCGCGAGCTCCTGGAACACGGGTGGGTCGACCACGACTACATCGCCGCCCACACCGTCGGCTACGACGAGCTGGCGGCCACCGTAAAGCCCTACACGCCGGAGCGCGTCGCCGAGATCTGCCGTATCGAGGCGCGGGACCTGCGGCGCGCGGCCGAGGTGTTCGGCACGTCCCGCCGGGTGCTGTCCACGGTCCTGCAGGGTTTCTACCAGTCCCACCAGGCGTCGGCGGCGTCGTGCCAGGTCAACAACCTGCACCTGCTCCGTGGTCTCCTCGGCCGTCCCGGGAGCGGAGTCCTGCAGATGAACGGGCAACCCACGGCGCAGAACACCCGGGAGTGCGGCGCCGACGGTGATCTTCCGGGCTTCCGCAACTGGGACAACCCGGAGCACATCCGGCAGCTCGCCGACCTGTGGAACGTGGACCCGCTCACAATCCCGCACTGGGCGCCGCCCACCCATGCGATGCAGATCTGGCGCTACGCCGAGCAGGGCTCGATCCGGCTCCTCTGGATCTCCGCGACCAACCCCGCGGTGTCCCTGCCCGAACTGCCCCGCATCCGGAAGATCCTGGCCAGGGACGACCTGTTCGTCGTCGTGCAGGACGGTTTCCACACCGAGACCGCCGAGTACGCCGACGTGGTGCTGCCCGCGGCGCTGTGGGGCGAGAAGCAGGGCACCTTCACCAACGCCGACCGGACGGTGCACCTGTCGGAGAAGGCGGTGGAACCACCGGGGGAGGCACGCGCCGACCTGGACATCTTCCTCGACTACGCGCGCCGCATGGATCTGCGCGACCGGGACGGCGGGCCGCTGCTGCCGTGGAGCGATCCGGAGGGCGCCTTCGAGGCGTGGAAGGAGTGCAGCCGGGGCCGCCCCTGCGACTACACCGGGCTGTCCTACGACCGCCTGCGCGGGGACACCGGCATCCGGTGGCCGTGCACCGACGAGTACCCGGACGGCCGGGAACGGCTGTACGAGGACGGCGTGTTCCCCACACACGCGGACGTGTGCGAGAGCTACGGCCGCGACCCTCTCACCGGTGGCACCACCTCGCGCGAGCAGTACCTCGCCACCCGACCGGACGGGCGCGCCTTCCTCAGAGCGGCCGAGTACGTCGCACCGCCGGAGACGCCCGACGACGAGTTCCCGTTCGCCTGCACCACCGGGCGGACCGTCTACCACTTCCACACGCGCACCAAGACCGGCCGGTCGAGACGACTCCGGCGTGCGGCGCCGGAGCCCTGGGCCGAGTTGTCGGCGCGGGATGCCGAGGCGCTGGGGATCGCCGAGGGCGACCTCGTGCGCGTCGAGTCGGCTCGGGGCCGGGTCGACGTCCCCGCGCGGATCGGCCGCGGTCGGGACGGTGTGGTGTTCCTGCCGTTCCACTACGGCTACTGGGACAGCGGTGCGGACGCGCACACGAGGGCGGCGAACGAACTGACCCAGACCGAATGGGATCCCGTCTCGAAGCAGCCGCTGTTCAAGCTGAGCGCCGTCCGCGTCGTCAGGCTGGGCGGGGGAGCCGGGCCCGCGCCGGCACCCACCACGGCGGCGTCCGCGCCGGCCGACCCGGCCGCGGTCGCACCCACGTCGGGCGACGACGACGTGCACGAGGACGTGCGCCCCGACCTGCCGCGCCACTCCGGCACCCCCCACGACACATCGCACCTGTGAGGTCTCGCCATGCACCTGGCCACGTACCTGGGGCTGCTGCACCAGTCGCTGACCACCCTCGGCTCCGCGTTCCGCGAGGTCGCTCGCGGGCATCGTGACGAACCGGACGTGTGGTACCTCTGCGGGCTCCTCGCCGAACGGACCGAACGCCAGGCGGAAGCCCTCGTCCCGCTGGTGCGCCGCTACGGCGAACACCGCGAGTCCGAACCGGAGCGGTTGCACGCAGCGGGACTGCAGGGTACCCGCTCCGGCCCGGTGGGATTGTTGCGCGACCTGCAGGACCTCTACACGCTCGCCAGCCTCACCGACATCACCTGGACCGTCGTGGACCAGGCCGCCCAGGGGCTGCGCGACCGGGAACTGCTCGAGGTGGTCGGAACCCACCAGCGGGAGACCGCGCGACACCTGCTGTGGTTGCGCACCCGGATCAAGCAGGCCGCCCCGCAGGCCCTCGTCGCGGCGAGGTGACGTCGTGGCCGACGACCCCGGAGGTGTGTTGGGTGCGGCCCGTCGGCGAGCCGGCCGGGTCGGGACGGCCGCCTACGCGTTCACGCTGTGCCTGGCGGTGCTGGCGGCTGTCGGTGCGATCGCCCTCGTCACCCGACAGCCGTACCTGTTCCCGAGCCTCGGCCCGACGGTCATGTTGTTCTTCGAGTCGCCGCTGGAGGAGTCGGCCGCGCCACGCAACAGCCTGTTCGGTCATGGTGTGGCCATCCTCGCCGGCGCGGGGTGTCTCGTCGCCTTCGGGCTGACGGAGCACCCACCCGTGTTCGAGGAAGGCCTGACGGGCGCACGTGTCGGCGCGGCGGCGTTGTCGGTCGCCGTGACCGCGCTGGTCCTGCGACTGCTGGACTGCCCGCACGCACCCGCCGGCGCGACGACGCTCATCGTGAGCCTCGGGCTGCTGACCTCGGCCGGGGAGCTGCTGGCCATCGCCGTGGGCGTCGTGCTGGTCACCGTGTTCGCGGTCGCCTGCAACCGGGCGCTGGGAGTGCGGCAGCCACTGTGGCGGTGATCGACCGCCCTCCGGTCGCAGCGTCCGACTCGGGGCGCGCATCGGACGGACGGGGGTATGGACCGGCGGCGTCGCGGGTAGGTCCCGGTGACGGGTTCGACCGTGACCGCGACTGGAGGCGGGATGCTGACGAAGAACGTCGCCGACGGGATCCACTGCGTCGAGGACGCGTCGGTCAACTGGTTCCTCGTCGAGGAGGACGAACGACTGACCGTCGTCGACGCCGGCCTGCCGACCTCCTGGCGGTCGTTGCTGTCGGCGCTCGACGAACTCGGTCGTCGGCCCGAGGACATCGAGGCACTGGTGCTGACCCACGGCCACTTCGACCACCTCGGATTCGCGGAGCGGCTGCGTTTCGAGGTCGGCGTTCCGGTCTACGTGCACGAGAACGACGTACCGCTGACCCGCCATCCGAGGCAGTACGGCAGGGACCGCCCGCTGTGGTGGTACCTGCTGACGCAGATCAAGGCGTTGCCGATCGCCGTGGGTTTCCTGGCCCGACGCGCGTGGTGGCCGCAGCCGATCAAGAAAGTGCACCGGATGCCCGAGGGCGTCCTGGACGTGCCCGGACGACCGCGAGTCCTGTTCACCCCCGGACACACGCTGGGACAGTGCGCGTTGCACTTCCCGGAACGCGACGCCGTGATCGCCGGAGACGCCGTCGTGACGCTCAACCCGTATCGCGGCACCCGGGGGCCGCAGCTCGTGTCCGGGGCCGCCACCGTGGACCCCGAGCGCGCTCTGCGCTCGCTGGACGCGATCGCGGACACCAAGGCCACGACGGTGCTCGTCGGCCACGGTGAAGCCTGGACCGGCGGGGCGGGTCGGCTCGTCGAGCTCGCCCGCCGACGTGGCCCTTCCTGAGTCCGTGAGCGCGGTCTGTGACCGAGATCAGCGCGCGTGACCCGACAGAGTGACGCCCCCCACGAGTACGCGGTGACGACGCTTCTATGCTGTCGCGAGCTCACCAGAGTCGGCAAGGAGGCGACATGGAGGACATCCTCAGCGAGATCAGCAGCGTGGTGTGGGGTCCGTTCCTGCTCATCCCGCTGTTGCTCGGTGCCGGCCTGTACCTGACGATCCGGTTGGGCGGGGTGCAGTTCCTCAAGCTCGTGCCGGCGCTGCGGCTCGCTCTCTTCAAGCGTCACGACGAGGGTGCGGACGGTGACATCTCCCACTACCAGGCGTTGACCACCGCCCTGGCCGCCACGGTCGGGGTCGGCAACATCGCCGGGGTGGCCACCGCGATCTACTGGGGCGGGCCCGGCGCGCTGTTCTGGATGTGGATCACGGCCCTGCTGGGGATGGCGTCGAAGTACTCGGAGGCCTTCCTCGCGGTGCGCTTCCGGACCAAGGACGCGCGGGGCGAGATGTCCGGTGGTCCGCAGTACTACCTGGCGAAGGCCATCCCGAACCGGTTCGGACTCGTGCTGAGCATCGCCTTCGCGGTGTTCGCGGTCCTGGCGAGCTTCGGGATCGGCAACATGACGCAGTCGAACACGGTCGCCGCCTCGCTGGAGAGCTCGTTCGGCGTGCCGGCCTGGGCGGTGGGCGTCGTCATCACGATCGCGGCCGGAGCGGTGCTGATCGGGGGCATCAAGTCGATCGGCAAGGTCACCGCCTCGTTCGTCCCCTTCATGATCATTGTCTACGTCCTCGGTGGACTGGCCGTGTTGCTCCTCAACATCGGCGAGGTCCCGGCGGCGCTGGGACTCGTGTTCTCCGACGCCTTCACGGGCACCGCGGCGACCGGTGGCTTCCTGGGCTCGGCGTTCATCATCGTGCTGCAGTACGGCGTCGCCCGCGGCATCTTCTCCAACGAGTCCGGACTCGGATCGGCGGCCATCGCCGCGGCCGCGGCCCAGACCCGGCACCCGGTCCGCCAGGCGATGGTCTCGATGACGCAGACCTTCATCGACACGATCATCGTGGTGACCATGACGGGACTCGTCATCGTCACCACCGGCACCTGGTCGTCGGGCATCGAGGGCGCGGAGATGACGGCGGAGGCCTTCACCCGCGGACTGCCGGGCGAGTGGGGCCACTACATCGTCACGGTGAGTGTGGTGTTCTTCGCGTTCTCCACCATCCTCGGTTGGGCCTACTACGGGGAACGCTGCATGGAGCGGCTCGTCGGTGTCCGCGGGGTCGTGCCCTACCGTCTGGTGTTCACGGTGGTGATCCTCATCGGGGCGACCACCGAGCTGAGCCTGGTGTGGACGTTCTCCGACGTGATGAACGGGTTGATGGCGCTGCCCAACCTGATCGGGCTCGTGGTGTGCGCGGGGCTGATCGCCCGGGAGACCAAGCAGTACCTCGCGGTGGACCCCGATCTGCTGAACCAGCCCCTGGAGCCGACCCTGCACGGCACGGACGTTCTGCGGCGCTCCCGCCCCGACACCCTGACCTGAGCACGCTCGGCGGCGGAGCGGTCGACACGTCGTCATGGGTCCTTCCCCCGGCATCGCGCCTTGGCCATGCTCGACAAGGCGTAGATCGCCTGTCGAGGTCGGAGATCCCGACCGCGGCGTGGAAAGGAAGGACCCATGACGACGCGGACCAGCACATCGTCGACTCCCGAGTTCGCCGACCTCGTGTCCAGGGTGCGGGAGGTGGTGCACAGCACCGAGAGCACCGACGGCGACACCACAGCCGAGGGAGTATCGGACGTCGCGACGCGAGTGGGCTCGGTGTTGTCCGACCGGCTGGCGGACGGTCTCCCGTTGCCCGAGCACCTGCGCTGGCACGATCCCGACCACTACACCCAGCACATCGTGCACGTCGAACCCTCCGGCACGTTCTCGATCGTCGCGCTCGTGTGGCTGCCCGGGCAGGCCACGCCCGTGCACGACCACGTGTCGTGGTGCGTGACGGGCGTCGTCGAGGGCCAGGAGACCGAAGAGGTGTACGAGGTCCGCGAGGTGGGCGGCCGGTCCCACCTGGTGCGCGTCGGTGAGACCGTCAACGTCGTCGGCGACGTGTCGGCACTCGACCCGCCGGGGGACATCCACCGGGTGCGCAACAGCTGCCAGGAGCTGGTCGTCTCGCTGCACATCTACGGCGCCGACATCCACCGACTCGGCAGCAGCATCCGCCGCGCCTACGACCTGCCGACACTCGACCGGGCGGAGTGAGCGGCCCGGCTGCTCAGCGCGGCGGTCACTCGGTGGTCATCGCGGGCGGTGGGTCCAGGGGCGTGCAGCTGGGGGCCAGGTGCAGTGACGTCGCGAGGGTGCCGGAGCGTGCGGTGACTCGCTCCGGGGAAGGCGGTGCGTCGGCACCCGCGGGGAGTTCGTCCCGCAGTCGTTCGAGAGCGCGCGTCAACGTCGCGACGTAGCTGTCGGCGTCCGCGAGGCCCGAGGCGTCGAGAGCGGCCAGCTCGTCCAGCGCGTGCCCGACCGTCGACGACACCTGGTACGGCGCGGCTTCCGTCCCGTCCTCGGGCCGCAGTTCGTCGAGGGCGCTCACCTGCGCGCACACCGTCTCCGCCCACGCGACGAGTGCCCGGTCCGGTCGAGGAACAACCGGCGAGCAGGAGGAGACCGACGACGGTGACGGTCGCGCGAGGACGCATGGGAGCCGCTCCTTCCCCTGAGCTGACCGGACGACGGTAGCCGTCCGGTCAGCGGAAAGGCGCGCTCGTGGCAGCAACCGGCCACCCGCCGGGATCACCGGGTCTCGGTGGTCTTGCGGAGCCCGGCCGGCTGGTCGGGATTCAGACCGCGCGCGACCGCGAGCCGCCACGCGAGCCGTTGCAGCGGCAGGATCTCCAGCACCGGCGCCAGGTCCTCGTCGAGAGCGGGCACCACAAGGTCGTGCGTGGGAAGCGGGCCCACGCGGAGGACGTCCGCTCCGCGCCGCGACACCTGGTCGAGCACGTCGGACATCGTGGTGCCGCCCGGACCCCCACCGCAGAACGCGAGCACGACGGTGTCGGACCCGACCGCCGCGATCGGTCCGTGCAGCAGATCGGCCCCGCTGTAGGAGCGGGTGACGAGGTAGCTGGTCTCGGCCAACTTCAGTCCCGTCTCGGCCGCCGAGGCCAGCGAGTAGCCGCGTGCCGTCGTGACGATGCGTTCGGCGAAGCGCAGGCGGTGCGCCGCGGCGTCGACCCGCTCGGCGTTGTCGTCGAGGCACCGCTGGGCCAGCTCACCGATCCGGTCGACGTCCGGACTCACGCCGCCCCGGATCTCCGACACCAGCAACGACAGCGCCAGCAGGCTCGCCGTGTACGTCTTGGTGGCGGCCACGGCGCGTTCCGGGCCCGCACCGATGTCCAGGACGTGTTCGGCCGCCGAACCCAGTGGGGAGTCCGCGGTGTTGGTCACCGCGACGGTCAGCGCGCCCCGGCGGCGGGCCGACTCGGTGACCTCGACGAGATCCGGAGATCCGCCGCTCTGGCTGACCGCGACGAGCAGGACGTCGCGCAGATCCGGATCGGCGCCGTACAACGTGGTGGTCGACGGCGACACCGCACCCGCGGGCAGTCCGAGCTGGACCTCCACGAGATACTTCCCGTACAGGGCGGCGTGTCCGCTCGAACCGCGAGCGGCGAAGAGCACGAAACGCGGTCGGAACCGTCGCACGTGCTCGGCGATGCGGGCCACGGCGGAGCGGTCCCGGGCGAGAGCGTCCAGGACCTGTGGCTGCTCGGCGATCTCCCGCGCCATCCAGCCACCGGGCTCGGTGCCGGGCACAGGGGTGGTCGTCATGAGTGTCCTCCTCGGGGAAGCCGGAGCAGTCGAGCGGCGTTCCCGCCGAAGATCTTGCCGAGGTCGGTGTCCGGCATGCCCATCTCGTGGCAGACGCGGAGCTGGTCGGCGAGGTAGCGGTAGCAGTATCCGCGCGGGAACCACGACGAGTCGCTGCCGAACACGATGCGGTCCGGCCCGATCGTCTCGTAGCAGCGCCGGAACAGGTCCTCCAGCGTCAGCTTGTAGGGCATCCAGCGCACCCATTGGTTGGAGCCCGACGTGTCCACGTGCACGTTGGGACATGCCCAGCAGAGGAACAGCACCTGCTGCACGTGTTGCACCCCGAAGTGCGGGATCACGAACGGGATGCCGGGGTGGCGCTTGGCCACCGACTCCAACCACGCCGGCTCGATGTGGGCGTTGTGCGCGATCCCGCCACTCGACCCGCAATGTCCGAAGTGGATGAGCACGGGAAGCTCGTACTCCGCCGCCACCCGCCACACCGCGTCGGCCGCCGGGTCGTCGATCCGGTGGGGAAGCAGGGGAGCGAACAGCTTGAGCCCGCGCAGACCGAGCTCGGTCACCGCGCGCCGAAGCCGCTCGGCCGCACCCGGTGCGGTGAGGTCGCGCAGGTTCGCCATGCCGGAGAAGCGCTGCGGGTGCCGAGCGACGAGTTCGGCGACCCGGTCGTCACCGCCGCCGGTGACGAAGGTGGCGTGGGCGATGCCGTGCCGGTCCAGCTCGTCGAGCCACAGGTCGGCCTCCTCCTCCCAGGTCCGCTCGTCCGAGGGCTGCGGATCCGGGAAGTCCCAGGCCCGCCGCCAGCGGGCCGACTGCGCGGCCACGAGGTCCTGCCGTCGACGCTGAGCCTGCTCGTCGGGGTCGGCGCAGGTGAACTGACCGCCCGAGAGATCCCTCGTCGCCGGGTCCTGGTCGATGCGGAAGTGCAGGTGGAAGTCGACGATCTCGGTGCCCTGCACGGTGGGGACGCTGGTCATGCCGATACTCCGTCTCGTCGTGCGGGCAGGACGTCCGACGGGGAGAAGCGGCGGTCGTGCGAGGGCCTGCTGATGACCGTCGCGGCGACGCGCACTCCGTAGTCGGCCGCCTCGGTGGGGGAGTATCCCTCGGCGAGCCGGTGCAACAACCCCGCGTTGAAGGCGTCACCGGCACCGGTGGAGTCCTGCACGCGCACCTGCGGCGTCGGGCACTCCACGACGGCCCCGTCCGGGGACACCACGAGAGCGCCCTCGGAGCCGCACTTCACGACCACCGTCGTCCCACTGCTCTCCGCCACGGACCGCGCCGCCGCGGTCACGTCGGACCGATCGGCCAGCGCGCGGATCTCGTCGGTGTTGGGCAGGAAGACGTCCACCTGTTCCAGCAGCCCGAGCACCTCGGCCCGGGTGGTCGCCGACCAGTTCCCCGGGTCCCATCCCGTGTCGAGCGCGGTCCGCGCGCCCGCATCCCGGGCGGCGGAGAACAACGCCCTGGCCCGCTCGTCGCGCAGCACCGGCAGCAGGAAGTAGCCCGACAGCAGCAGGAACCGGCTGGACAGCACGTCCGCGGGCACGGCGCTGGCGTCCATGCCCGCGAGCGCGCCGAGCGCCGACAGGAACGCCCGGTCGTGCCCGGGAGCCTCGGCGGCCACGGTGACCGAGGTCGACTCCCCGGCGGCGCGCACGAGGTGCGTGCGCAGGCCGGGCATGTCCAGTTCCGCGTCGAGCAGCCGGGCGGTGCCGTCCTCGCCGACGCGTCCGACGAGCACGGTGTCCCGCCCGAGCTGCGCGAGCGTGACCGCGGTGTTGGCGGCGGAGCCACCGGGACGGACGGCGATCGAGGGCACGATCTGCTCCGTCCCGGGCGGTGGGAGCGCGGCGACTCCGGCCACGACGACGTCGAGGTTGACGTTGCCGACGACGGTGATGCGGTCGGGCACGGTCTCGCCCGACACCACCGGGCTCACTGACGGTCCCCGGCGAGCACGGCGTCGACCGCGGCGGTCAGTGCGTCCTCCGCCTGGCGCAGGCGGGCGCGGCGCGCGTCGAACTCGGTCGTGAGCGCACCGGCACGCTCGGCCACCCGCCGGGCCGTGGTGCGCACGGCCGCGGAGCCGGGGCCACCGGGTTGGGGCCGGTCCAGCACCTGTTGCGGTCGCAGACCCGCGGCCAGCGCGGCCTCCACGACGGTGTCGTCGGCCTCCAGGCCCGCCTCGGCGATCGCGTCGGCCACGAGCCTGGTGGTCCACGCGGCCGGAGGTGCCTGACGCACGAGGGCACCGACCACGGAGTGTGCGCCGCGCCAGGGCACACCCGCCGCGGCGAGGGCCTCGGCCACGGCGGTGGTCGTGGCACCGGTCGCGACGACGTCCTCCGGCGTGGGCGGCTCCAGCGGCTCCAGCTCACCGAGGAGGCCGTGCATGAGGGTGAGGAAGCGCACCGCGCGGTCACCGGCCCGCCACAGGTGCTGTTGCACGTCGGTGGTCGCGTTGTTGGAGTCCTCGTACCAGGCGGCACCCACGTTGTTCAGCGTCGCGGCGAGGTCGGCCGCCGCCGCCCCGGCCATCGAGCACATGTGTTCCAGCACCACCGGGTTCTTCTTCTGCGGCATGATGCTGGAGCCCTGGCAGTACGAGTCGGGCGTGACGACCCAGCGGAACGTCATCCAGTCCAGCATCGTGCGCGCCATCCGCGCCCCGGTGGCGAGGATGCGGGCCTGCACGGCACCGGTGCGCACGAGGTGTTCGGCGCCCGCCACGGCCTCGTACGACGACGTGAAGGTCTCGCGGAATCCGAGCAGTTCGGTGAGGCGCTCCGACGCGATCGGCAGGTCCGTGCCCGCGAACGCGCACGAGCCGAGTGGTGAGACGTCGAGCTCGTCGTACACGGACAGCAGCTCGTCGGCCTGGCTGAGCAGCGCCTCGCCGTACCCGGCGAGCACGTGGCCGAGCGTGGTGGGCTGGGCCGGCCTGCGGTGGGTGTAGCCGACGATGAGCACGTCGGCGTGCCGATCGGCCTGCGCCGCGGCGACGTGCGCCGCCGCACACGCCAGCCGAGCCTGCTCCAGCACGTTCTCGCGCAGCACCATCCGGAACACACCGGCGTCGAGGTCGTTGCGCGACCGGGCGAGCTGCACATCCAACTCGGACGGTGCGAGGCCCGCGGCGGCGGCGAGTCGCTGCTCCACGAGGAAGTAGACGTCCTCGACGCTGCCGTCGAACTCCAGGCGGTCGTCCTCCTCGGCCAGGAGCCGCCGCAGCCCGGCGAGCAGCGCCCGCGCGCGTTCGGCGGGGAGCAGCCCCTGCTCGGCGAGCATCACGACGTGCGCGAGGCTCGCTTCGAGCATCGGCCGGTACAGCTGGGGCGCGGACTCCTCGAACGCGACCCTGAGGTGGTTCTGCCAGTACGTGGACAGACTAGGCATGAGGCAACTTTCTCCGTTGTGCGGTCAGCCCACCGGCAGCGCGGTGGCGCCGGTGGACTTCTTGCGTGGCCCGTCACCGAGCCGGTTGGACAGAACGAGCACGGCCAGGATCAACACGATCTGCAACGTTCCGTAGGCGGCGGCGCTGCCGAACTCGGAGGAGTAGATGCGGTTGTAGATCTCGACGGACATCGGGGGCAGCCCGGGCGGGTAGATGACCACCGACGCGACGTACTCGCCCACACCGTCGACGAAGGCGAGCAGCGCACCGGCGAGCACTCCGCGCACGACGAGCGGCAGCGTGACGGTGCGGAGCACGCGCATCGGCCCGGCACCCAGGTTGCGGGCCGCCTCCTCCAGGGACGGGTCCATCTGGTCGAGCGACGCGCTCGTGGAGCGGAACACCAGAGGGACGAACCGGACGAAGTAGGCCACCGGGAGGATCCACATCGTCCCGACGAGCGTGAGGCCGAGGTTTCCGGCGTTCGGCTCGTTGAACGCGGTCACCAGGTTCACGCCGATCACCGTGCCGGGCAGCGCCCACGGAAGCATGATCATCACGTCGAGGGCGGAGCGGCCGGGGAGTTTCCACCGGGCCACCACCCACGCCGTGGCGGCGCCGACGAGGATCGCGGCCGCCGTGGCGATCAGGCTCATCTGCAGGCTCACCGAGACCGGCAGCAGGCTCTGCGGGTCGGTGACGATGCGCGTGTAGTTGTCCAGCGTGTACTCGCTCGGCAGCACCTGGTGCGTCCACGAGCTGTCGACCGAGAACGACACGAGCACGATCACCAGCACGGGCGCCATCAGCAGCACCGTGAGCACGAGGCTGCCGGCTCCCGCGCCGGCCTTGGCGAGCAGCGAGCCGGGCGAGCGACGTGCGCCGGGCGTGCCCTTCGACAGGCTGCGATGCACTCGACGTCCCTGGTACCAGCGCATCCCGACCAGGAACGCGATGGACACCACCGTCAACGCCGTCGCCTGGGTGGCGGCCAGCGCCTGGTTGCCGGAGGTGCGGGCCGAGACGATCTCCATCGTGAGCGTCTGGACGTTGTAGAGCTGCGGCGCCGTGAACGACGCCATCGACATCATGAACGTCAGCAGCGCACCCGAGACCAGCGCGGGCGTGAGCATCGGAAGCAGCACGGTGCGCCACACCCGTGCACGGCTCGCCCCCAGGTTCGTGGCCGCCTCCTCCAGCGACCCGTCGAATCCCGCCAACGCCGCCGACACCGACAGGTAGAAGTACGGGTACATCGTGAAGGCGTGCACGAGGATCACCCCGGCCACACCTCCCACCGACGTCGTCGACGGGGCGATGCCGAACAGTTCCGACAGTGCGCGCGGCACGATGCCCGTCTCGCTGTACAGCAGCACGAAGGACACGGCGCCGATCAGCGGAGGCAACGCCATCGGCAGCACCGCGAACACCGACAGCACCCGGCGGCCGGGGAAGTCGAAGCGGTGCATCAGCACCGCCAGCAGCGTGCCGATGACGCCGCAGCACACCACCGAGGCGAGCGAGGTCAGCACCGACAGCACGAGCGCCTGTCCCGACGCGCCGCCGAACAGGCTCCCGTAGTTGGCCGCCGCGCCGTCGCCGCCGGTGGAACCGGCCGCCGTGGTCGCCATGGGAATGACGACCAGGAACAGCAGGACGGCCACGATCGGCAGCGCCAGCACGTACACGAACCGGTCGCCGTCGGGCGTGAGCCGCCGCCGACGCTGCGGCGTGGAGGACGCCGGTTCGTCCGCCGCGCGGGGCGGCGTCATGGTCGGGGCGCTCACGGTCGCACCACCCACGCGCGCCCGGACTCGGGCCGCACCCCGACCGTGTCGCCGAGCCGCGGAAGGTCCACCCGGTCCGCGGCCGTGACGGCGAGGTCGAGGTCACCGGCCCGCAGGTCGAACTGGCAGTGCGACCCGGTGAACTCGATTCCCCGCACCTCGGCGTCGAACGTCCCGGCACCCGCGTCGGTGAACGTGAGGTGCTCGGGCCGGACCGACACGGCGACGGCGTCCCCCTCGGCGACGGCCAGATCGTCCGGATGTCCGGCCAGCACCGTCTTCCCGCCGGACACCCGCACCGCCACCTGCTCGCCCTCCCGGCCCACGACCTCGCCGGGCAACACGTTGCTGCGCCCGATGAAGCGCGCCACGAACGCCGAGGCCGGACGGTGATACACCTCGCGCGGCGTGCCGATCTGGTGCAGCTTTCCGGCGTCGAACACGGCGACGCGATCACTCATCGCCATCGCCTCGTTCTGGTCGTGGGTCACGTAGACACTCGTGATACCCGCGTCCTTCTGTGCCCGGCGGATCTCCGTGCGCATCTCCTCCCGCAGCTTCGCGTCGAGATTGGACAGTGGCTCGTCGAGCAGCAGCACCGCGGGGTTGATGACCAGCGCCCGGGCCAGCGCGACCCGCTGTTGCTGGCCGCCCGAGAGCTGGTCGATCCGGCGATCGGCGTACCCGTCGAGGCCGACCGCGTCGAGCGCGGCGGCGACCCGCTTGCGGCGCTCGTCCTTCGCCACCTTGCGCGACACCAGCCCGTACGCGACGTTCTGGGCGACGTCGTAGTGCGGGAACAGGGCGTAGTTCTGGAACACCATGCCGGTGCCGCGCTTGTTCGGCGGCACCGCGGTCATGTCACGACCGTCGAACAGGATGCGGCCGCTGCTGGGGGCGACGAAGCCCGCGATCATGCGCAACGTCGTCGACTTGCCGCAGCCGGACGGTCCGAGCAGCGTGAAGAACTCGCCCGCGCCGATGGTGACGTCGACGTCGTGCACCACCGGCGCGTTCGCGCCGTAGCTCTTGCTGATGCGGTCCAGGCGAACAGGGATCATGGGTAGGGTTTCCTTCGGGCGGGGACCGGAGCCGTCACTGCTTGTTCTTGATGTTCTCGCTCCAGTAGGAGATCCATTCCTTCTCCTTGGCAGCGACGCGCTCCCAGTCCACGGGCATCTCGGTCAGGTCCAGTTCGGCGAGCCAGCTCGGCTCCTGCTCCAGCTCGACGGTCGGCAGCTGGTAGTACTCCTCGGCGAGCTCCTTCTGGGTGTCCTCACCGAGCAGGAACGACAGGAACGCGTCCGCCGCCTCGCCGTTCGGCCCGTTCTTGATCTTCGCGACACCGTCGACGAGCTGCGGGTCGCCGGAGACCGCCGAGATCGGCTTGAACGGTGCGTCGTGCTTCTTCTGCTGCAGCAGCACGTCCTGCAGGTTCCACACGCTCACGGGCGCTTCCTCACGCTGCACCCGCAGATAGAGGTCGGTCGGGTTGGCGGCGTAGACCTTGGTGTTGGCGTCAAGCTCGCGAAGCCAGTCGTAACCGTCCTCGACGCTGTCGGCACGAGCGATCATCGCCGAGTAGATGCTGCGCATGGTCCCGGACGCGGCCACGTCCCGGATGGCGATCTTGTCCTTGAACTCGGGCTTGACGAGGTCATCCCAGTCCTTCGGGGCTTCCTCGGGGCTGAGCATGTTCTCGTTGTAGAAGATCACCTCGGGGAGCACCATCTCGCCGAGCCAGCGGCCGTCGGCGTCGCGGTAGCGCTCCGGCACGGCGTCGCGGACCTCCGCGGGCGCGGGCGCGAGCAGGTCCTGCTCGGCGGCGAGGCTGAACTGCTGTTGCGTGCCGCCCCACCAGATGTCGGCCTGAGGCCGGCCCTTCTCGGCGGACACGCGCTCGAACGCCTCCTGGGCGCCCAGCGTCAGCAGGCGCACCTTACCCTCGTACTCGGGGTTCGCCGCTTCGAAGTCCTGCACCACCTTCTCGGCCAGGCCCTTGTCGCGTGCCGTGTAGATGGTCAACCCACCGTCGGCTCCCGCGGACTCCAGGCCGCAGGCGGTGGTCGTTCCGGCGAGCATCAGCACACCGGCCAGGAGAGTGAGGATTCTGCGCATTCAGCTGCCCTTTCGTGGCGATGACTGCGGTGACTGCGTCGGGGCCGCAGCGTGGGACAACAGGGAAGGGGAGACCGCACCGACGTTCAGGGCTTGCGCGCCGAGTGCGGCGTAGACGACTTCGGGAGCGGACGGAGCCGACGCGCGCACGACCTCGCCGAGTTCGGCCAGACCGGCCTCGCCGAGTTGGGGTGCGGCTCCGGCGAAGACGATGCGCGCCGGGTTCGTGACACAGGCGCAGACGACGGCGGCGAAGGCCCAGGCCTCGATCACGTTGCGGCGAAGCCGCGCCACCGCGGGTTCGTCGGCCCGGGCCGCCAGTTCGGCGACCGGATCCAGCGTCCGGTGACCGTTCACCTCGGAGAGTGCGGCGCTGATACCGGGGACGCTCCACCGCTGCTCGAACCGGCCGCGGTCACCGGTGTGCGGGTCGGGCGGCACGCTCGTGGGCAGGAAGCCGATCTCCCCGGCGAACCCGGCCGCGCCCCGGCACAGCGACCCGCCGCTCACGACGGCGGCACCGATGCCGTACCCGACGTGGATGAGCACCAGATCGTCCACATCGGCCGCGGCACCGCGCTCGCGCTCGCCCAGGGCGATGAGGTTCACGTCGTTCTCGACCTGCACCGGAATGCCCGACCGCTCGGACAGCGCCGTGGCCAGGGAGTCCTCGCCGAGTGCCCGCAGGACGGGGGAGAGGGTCACGGAGCCCTTCTCCGTGGCGACACCGGGGAGCGAGAACACCACGCGGCTCGGCCGGGGATCGGGATGCGCGTCGAGGGCGTCGGTGGTGACGGCCACCAGGTCGTCCAGCGGTCTCGCTGGATCCACGCGGCGGCTGTGTCCGCCGAGCAGTTCGCCGGAGAGGTCGACGACGTCGGCGTTGGCCTGCTCGCCCTCCAGCGAGAGCGCGACGAGCGATTCCGCGGAGGGATTGAACTCCAGAAGGTGCGGGCGGCGGCCTCCCGAGGAGCCGCCCGTTCCCGCCTGGACGATGTGGCCGGAGGCCATGAGGTCCCGGACGATCATCGTGAGAGAGGAAGGCCGGTAGCCCGTGAGCTCGGCGAGTTCCGTCCGAGACACAGGACCGTGCTCCCGCAGCGCCGCGAGTACTGCTCCGGTGCGGATGCGGCGCAACGCTTCCTGTCCGGTCGGCGCCGACCGTTCGTGCGACATGGCGAACTTTATACGGCATCCGAAGTAAGTGCGGAACCCTCGATTTCCGTAGTCGTTCGGGCACGCAGCGCGAGCCCGCGAGCTGACAACGATTCAGAGGCTCCGTCGACCTGACGTGCGTCACATGGCGACGAGGCCGGGCGCGAGGAACAACACCGCACCCGCGCCCAGCAGGCCCGCTCCCCACAGCCGGCCGGCGAGCTCGGGGCGCGGCAGCACCTTCTCGATCGTGATCGCCGCGGCGATGACCGCCATCCACACCAGACTCATCACGCCCGCGGCGAGCAGCACCGCCATCAACCCCCAGCAGCACCCGACGCAGTAACCGCCGTGGCGCATGCCGACCGCGAACGCCCCGACGGGGCCGCGGGACGCCTGGGGACCGTGTCGCATGACCAGCGCCAGCGGCGAGCGGCAGCGCACCAGGCACCACCGCTTCAGCGGGGTGAACTGATAGCCGCCCGCGACGAGCAGTACGACCGCTCCCGTCTTGACCGCGGTCGTGCTCCCCGACTCGGCCACCGTGTCGAAGCCGCGCACCACCGCGTAGGCGAGCAGGCCGAGGGCGCTCCACACCGCGAGGTAGCCGAGCGTCAACCCGACGAGCACGCGACGCGTCCGCGTCCCCGCCGGCAGCAACGTGCGGACGCCGACCGTGAACGGCGTGATGGCGGGCAACATCATCGCCGCCATCATCACCACCCAGGTGAGGACGAAGAGGCCCAGGCCGACGGACATCGCCGCCATGTCCCCGCCCATCGGCGACGGGCCGGCGAGGATGCCCAGCCGCATGTCGGGCATCGCCACCACACTCGTGACGACCCACGCCGCCGCGGCGAGGACGAGCAGTGCCGCGGCGAGCGCCCACTCGACACCGCTCCACGCACGGAGCGAGGGGACACCCCGGCCGGCTGCCTGACGGGTCATGCTCAGTCGGGCCCCGACCAGTCGAAGGGGATGAGCTTGCTGGAGTTGCCGGAACGATCCCACGCGTAGCCGTAGGCGTCGGCGTGGTCGCTGACCGCGGCGCCCCACGTGGCGGGCGGCTGCCCCGGCCCGACCTCCGCGCCGGGAAGGTTGTGCACCTGCACCCGGGCGCCCGGGGACGACGTCGGGCCGGTCAACGCCTCCGCGCGGGCCTCTGCCCTGCCGGGCACGCGAACCCCCCAGGTCGACAGGTCGTCGGCGATCGACACCTCGATGTCGGCGAACTCCATGCCGCGCATCTCGGCGCCCAACATGGAGGAGAACCGAGCGGGCCACCCGCCCGCCTGCCCACCGAACACGGTCTGCAGGGCGGCCCGCTGAGCGTCGTCGGCGCGCGCGTCGAAGAACACCGCAGCGTAGGCGTCGGTGTGTTCCCCGCTCCAGACGTTGCCCTTGAACGAGCCGAGCATGGCCACGTTCAGCCCGTCCAGCCGGGTCTCGCCGTACTGTCCGCGACGGATGTGCCAGAGCAGGACCCCATCGCAGTCGTCGTAGGTCGGAGGTTGGGCGAACGAGCACGGACAGGGAATCGTGCACTTGCAGACGTCGAACCAGTCGCCTTCGAGATGCCACCTGGACACCGCGGTCGTATCCATGGCCGCCTCCGTGTCTCGGATACCGACCGTGCCGACGCTACGCCTCGGCCGGAGGCCGTCCTACTCCCGCGAGCCGGGAGTACCGACGGTGCTCAACGTGCGTACGACCCCACGGGCACCGCCTGCTCACGGTTGGTCACCGGACCCGCGCCCTCCGGTCACTTCGGGGAGGCGCCGTCGTCCCGAATACTGGGGCGGTGACCGACAACGTGGGGACCGACCCGCAGTACGACGGGTTCGCCGACGAATTCCTCGACCACGCCCGTGACGGCTTCTACAACGCCTACGTCGACCGGCCGGCCTGCCTTGACCTGCTGGGCGACGTCGACGGGCGCACCGTTCTCGACGCGGCGTGTGGTCCGGGCCTGTACGCCGAGGAGCTGGTGGCGCGGGGCGCCCGGCTGCTCGGGCTGGACCAGAGCCCGCGCATGATCGAACTGTGCCACCGACGCGTCCCCTCGGGCGACTTCCGCGTCCACGAGCTGGCGGAGCCACTGCACTGGCTGCCGGACGCCTCGGTGGACCTGATCCTCTTCGCACTCGCGATGGAGTACGTCGACGATCGGCCGGCGATGTTGCGGGAGTTCCGGCGGGTGCTGCGTCCGGGCGGAGCCCTCGTACTGTCGCGGCTGCACCCCACGGGCGACTGGTTGCGACACGGCGGCAGCTACTTCGACGTGCGGGTCGTCGAGGAGGTGTGGAGCCAGGGCTGGCGGGTTCGGTACTGGCTGGCGCCGCTGGAGCGCACGTGCGACGAGTTGGCCGACGCGGGTTTCCTCATCGAGAGGCTCCGGGAACCGCGACCGCGACCCGACGCCGCCGCCGTCGACCCCCGCCGCTACGAGCGCTTGAGCCGTGAGCCGACCGGATTCCTGGCCATCAGAGCGGTTCCGCGTCCAGGCGACTGAGCAGGCCCCGCCGCGGTGGGGCGAGGAGTCACCAAGATCGACTCACTGGTAGGAAAGACCCGTGCGGGACTTTGTGAGAGGCGTACGGTTCTTCGGGCAGGGGCTGCTCATCCTTCTGCGGTCGCCCAAGCTGTTGTTGATCGGCGCCTTGCCGGTGGTACTGACCACGGCTCTGTTGACGGGCGGACTGATCGCGCTCGTGTACTGGATCGGCGACCTCTCGGCCCTGATCACCCCGTTCGCGGACGACTGGGCGGGATTCTGGCAGACGACGATCCGGATCGCCGCCGGTGTCGCGATCGTCGGTCTCGCGGCGGTGCTCGGCATGGTGAGCTTCTCGGCGTTGACGCTCGCGATCGGCGGCCCCTTCTACGAGCACATCGCGGAGAAGGTGGAGGACGACCTCGGTGGCGCTCCCAGCGAGCTCGAACTGTCGTGGGGGCGTCTGCTGTGGATGGGACTGCGGGACGGCGTCCTGCTGATGCTGCGGTCGCTGATGTTCACGCTCCCGCTGTTCGTGGCGGGCTTCATCCCGGTGGTCGGCCAGACCGTGGTGCCCGTGCTCATGGCGTTCGTGACCGCGTGGTTCCTCGCGCTCGAACTCGTCGCGGTGTCCTTCTACCGGCGCGGCATGGATCTTCGGCAGCGACGCGAACTCCTGGCTCGACGGCGCGGGCTCGCCTGGGGACTGGGGCTGCCGGCGTCGCTGCTCTGTCTCATTCCGGCTGTCGCGCTCGTCGTCTTCCCGATCGCCTTCGTCGGGGGCGTCCTCGTGGCCCGCGAGGTGCTGAGCACGGAGCCGGAGGCTCCGGCCCCGGTGACCTGACGTCCAAGCCTGGTCACAGACCGTCGCCGTCCATCCGGGAGGGTCGAGACGGGTGTCCGTTCCGGCCTCGGCGAACCGGCGGGAGCCGCGGTCGCGCCGCGTGAGGCTTCGGCTACGGTGTCCCGGTGCTGCCTGCGGCCGGCACGCCGGGAACGTGCTGGGGCAGGTCCCGCGACCGCCGTGGAACAGCCTGCACCACAACTGATCGTCGGGAGCGGGGAATCTGCTTCTAGCGTCTCTGCCTCGGAGGGGCTAGGTTTGCCCCGATCCTGCAACCCAGGCGTTTCGAGGAGGAAACCGTGCCGGGCAACGGTATCTGGCGGACAAAATCCGTCGAGCAATCGATCGCGGACACCGACGAGCCGGATACCCGACTACGTCGGAACCTCGGCGCCTGGGATCTGATGGTCTTCGGTGTCGCGGTGATGATCGGTGCCGGTATCTTCACCCTCACCGCGCGCACGGCGGGCGACATCTCCGGCCCCTCGGTGGCGCTTGCGTTCGTCTTCGCCGGTGTCGCCTGTGCGCTGGCCGCGCTCTGCTACGCCGAGTTCGCGTCCACGGTGCCTGTCGCCGGTAGTGCGTACACCTTCTCCTACGCGACGTTCGGCGAGTTCCTCGCCTGGATCATCGGGTGGGACCTCGTCCTGGAGTTCTCGGTCGCCGCGGCCGCCGTGGCCAAGGGCTGGTCGGTGTACCTGCAGGAAGTGCTGGTGACGTTGTTCGGCCCGGGGGTCACCACCACGGTCTCCCTGGGCGCGGTGAACTTCGACTGGGGTTCGCTGCTGCTGATCGGCATCCTGGCGACGCTGTTGACGCTCGGCACCAAGCTGTCGTCGCGCTTCAGCCTCGTGATCACGGCACTCAAGGTCGTGATCATTCTGTTCGTGATCATCCTGGGCATCGCCTACATCAGCCCGGACAACTACTCACCATTCATCCCGCCCGCCGCCGAGGGTGGCGACGCGGGTGGCACCGGGGTCGAGCAGTCGCTGTTCTCCGCGCTCGTCGGAGGCTCCAGCAGCGTCTACGGTGCGTTCGGTCTGCTGGCCGGTGCGTCTCTCGTGTTCTTCGCCTTCATCGGCTTCGACGTCGTGGCCACCACGGCCGAGGAGACGCGCAACCCGCAGCGCAACGTTCCTCGCGGCATCCTCGGCTCGCTGGCGGTCGTGACCGCCCTCTATGTGGGCACGTCGCTCGTGGTCGCCGGCATGGTGCCTTACACCGAGCTGGCCACCGACGCGGCGCCGGAGGGACGCAAGACGTTGGCGACGGCGTTCTCCTACCACGGCGTCGACTGGGCGGCGAACATCATCTCCGTCGGTGCACTCGCCGGTCTCACCACGGTGGTCATGGTGCTGATGCTCGGCCAGCAGCGGGTGCTGTTCGCGATGTCGCGGGACGGCCTCCTGCCGCGCAAGCTCGCCAAGACGGGTTCGCGTGGCACGCCGGTGCGGGTCAACATCCTCGTCGGTGTCGTCGTCGCCGTGGCCGCCACCTTCTTCGACGCGGGCAAGCTCGAAGAGATGGTCAACGTCGGCACGCTGTTCGCGTTCATCCTGGTGTCGGCGGGTGTGCTCGTGCTGCGGAAGAAGCGCCCCGACCTCAAGCGCGGCTTCCGTGTCCCGCTGGTGCCGCTGGTGCCGATCCTCGCGATCGCCGCCTGTTTGTGGCTGATGCTGAACCTGACGGTGCTGACCTGGCTGCGGTTCCTCGTGTGGATGGCGCTCGGTGTGGTCGTCTACTTCGCCTACAGCAAGCGGCACTCGCTGCTCGGCAAGAAGGAGGCCGAGAACACCGCCGGCGAGACGGAGAACCCGGAAACGCCCGCCGGGACGAGCTGAGTCCCCTTCTTCGCACCCGTGTGGCCGGTCGAACGCAGTGTTCGGCCGGCCACACGGCGTTGCGGACACGGATTCTCGCGGTGACTCCTCCGCGCACTTCCTTTCCGCGACCGGCGTGGCCGTGCCTCCGGCGGGGTAGAACCCGACGAGGGCTGCGACGGACGGGGAGGCCTGCGGTGAGTGCACACGGGATCGACGAGGTGTGGCAGGACTGGAACGACGCCGTCAACATGACGGCCAAGGAGCTGGAGAAGTGGCTGGGCACGCCCGAGTCGCGCAGTGTCGGCGACAAGAGCTCCGGTGGCGAGTCCACGGGGCACGAGTCCGGGCGGCGGATCGTGCGGCTGCTGCGCGCGAAGAAGGGTGATCTGGACGAGGCCGACGCCGCCCACATGCGCAAGGTCGTGTCCTATGTGCACCGGCACCTCGCTCAGCGCCCCGACGGCGACGTGTCGCAGACGCCGTGGCGGTACTCGCTCATGAACTGGGGCCACGACCCGCTCAGGGACTGACCTTCGAGTCTGCTTCGAGCAGTGCCGTGTGGACCGAGCGGAGCCGTTCACACTGCGGTTCATGGAGAATTCAACGCGCTGAGGAATCGCGTTTCTGCCGTCGGAGCCGTGCTGTCTCTGGCGATGGTCACCCTCGCCGGGCCAGGCGTCGCCGCGGCCGACGACGAGCCGGCTGCCGACATCCTCCCGGCAGTGTCAGGCAGTGTCAGGCAAGGACCACGACGATGCCGCCCAGGACGAGTGCCGTCACGGCGACGGTGCCGAGCAGGATGGCGTTCGCGGTGCGGGGGAGGCGCTCGCCGGGGGTGAGTGCGACGCCGACAGCGAGGGCGACCCGCGGCGGTGACGCGATCATGGCGAAGGAACCGGCGACGTTCTGCCCGGCGAGTGCGATGAGCGGATTCGCGCCGAGGCCGGTGGCGGCGGTCGTGGTGGCGGTGGAGAACATCGCGGCGGCGCCCACGTTCGAGCCGGTGAGATAGCCGCCGATTCCGCCCATGGCGGGGATCGCGGCGACGAAGCCGTAGCCGACCTTCTCCGCGGTGGTGGCCAGATGTTCGGCCATGCCGGTGGAGGCCATGACGAATCCGAGGACGAGGAACACGAGCGCGTTCCCGGCGATCGGTACCCACCGCCTCAGCCCGTGCCGCACGAGGCGTCGCCGGTCGGCGGCGGGCAGGCCGGTGGTCGCGACGGCGACGACGGCGGCGAGCACCAGCCAGAGCGCCGGGCTGGAGATCCAACCGAGCGTGTCGTGGGCAGCGGTCGCGGCGAGCAGGCCCGTGGTGGCGAGGATGCCGGCGACGATGACGAGATACGGCACGACGGCGACGAGGAGTGGCCGGGACACGGGCGGCAGCGGGCCGTTGCCGACACGGGTGAGGACGAGCAGACCGGCGATGACGACGGTGGAGGCGAGAACGCCGGCCAGCGGCGTGCCGACCGTGAGGTTCGCGACCAACAGGGCTGTCCATTCGGTGAGCACGACCGCGGCCGCCAGCGCGAGCTGCCGCGGGGTGGGCCTGCCGACGTTGAGGACGAACACGGCGACCATGCTGATCACGAGCACCGGCAGGCTGAGCAGCGCCGACCAGACGCCGAGCCGGGTGAAATCCTGCTCGCCGAGCTGCGAGGCGATGAGGGTGCCGGGGCCGAGGGAACCCCACGGAACCAGCACCAGGCCGAGGAGCCCGGAGACGACGGCCTTGACGGGGGTCAGGCCCAGACGGATCAGCAGCGGAGCGGTGATGACGACGCCGAGACCGAAGCCGGTGACCGACTCCATGAACGGCGTCAACCCGTAGACGAGCAGCAGTAGCGTCACGGTGCGGTCAGCGCCACTCTCGGCGCGTTCCAGCCAGGTCGCGATCCGGTCCTGCGCACCACCGCGGGTCATCGCTTCGGCCAGGACGACGCCGCCGAGCAGGATGGCCGCGATCTCCACGACGGTCGGAACCATTCCCGACGCGGCGGCACCGACCTGGGATCCGTCCAGCGGGAAGGCGACGACGGCACCGACCAGCGCGACGACCAGGCCCGCGACCCCGGCCCACAGCGACGACGTCCGGAACGCGAGCAGGGCCAGGACGACGACGATGGGCGCGAGCGCCACGACGAAGTCGACCGCCTCCGGGGTCACCGCACACCTCCGGCCTCGTCGAGCGCGGGTGCGTCCACACGATTCGGGCCGGTCAAGGCCACGGGCACGCAGCGGGTGACGATCTGTTGTTCCCTACGGTCGATCGGCTACCGGCGGCGGCGAGGATGTCGGCCTCTGCCGCTCTTGGGCCCGCCGGAGCGTGGGTGCCGGGTTCGGCGGCCGCGGCCGGTGTCCTTCGGTTCCTTGTTCTTGGCCGGCGTGCGCGTGCGTTCCGTGGTCGCCGGGTCCTGCGGGCGCCCGCGGGTGCTGTTGACGGTGCGGCCCCGGACGATGCCGATGAACTGCTCCATCAGGTCGGTCGTCTCGTCCTCCAGCCACGAGAGGGCGACGCGGGACTGCGGGGCGTCGGTCACCGGCCGGTGGACGAGGTCGCGGCGGTGGTGCAGGCGCGCGAGAGACTGGGGGACGACCAGCAGTCCCACTCCGGCCCCCACCAGCTCGATGGCCGCCGCGGTCGTGGCGGGGCGCTCGATCGCCGGACGTCCCGGCGGCTGCTCCCAGTCGAGGGTGTCGTCCAGGGGGTGCAGGACGATGTCGTCGGCGAGGTCGTCGAGAGTCACCTCGTCAGCGGCGGCCACCAGGTGGTCCTTCGGCACTACGACGACGGTCGTCTCGGTGTAGAGGGGGATGGCGTGCAGGCCGGTCCGGTCGGTCGGCAGGCGAAGGAGGACGGCGTCGGCCTCCCGGTCGCGCACCGTGTCGGCGGCGTCGGCAGGCGTGACCTGGACGAGCGTGAGCGGCACCGCCGGCATCCGCTCGTGCCATTTGCGCACCCACTTGTCGGGCGTCACTCCGGGAACGTAGGCGAGCGTGAAGGAGGGCTGATCGTCCGGGACGGGCACCGACTCAGACTACTGGCGCCACGGCCGGTGGCGGGATACCGGTCGCTACGCTGGTCGGCATGACGTCGCGCAAGAAGCCCCAGACCATGAAGCCCGCGACTGCGGCGAAGAAGCTCAACATCTATCTCGACGCGACGCCGGAGAGTTTCCGCGAGGGTGTCGTCTCGCGCGACGAGTTGACCGCGTTGCAGGCGGATCCGCCGGAGTGGCTGCGCGACCTGCGCCGCAACGGCCCGCACCCGCGCCCGGTCGTCGCGGCGAGGCTGGGCGTCTCCATCAGCGGTCTCGCGCGGGGTGGCATCACCGACCCGCTCACCACGGAGCAGATCAACGCGCTGAAGGCGGAGATGCCCGCGTGGCTGGAGCGCGAGCGTGCCACCCAGGCGGAGGTCCGCAAGGAACTGGCGCGCCTGAAGGAGAAGAACGCCGGGCGCAGCCACACCGTGCGGCCGGGGTAGGGGCGAGCGGCGAGAGAAGTAACGCGGGGACGAGCGGCAGCGCTCCGTGAGCGGGCGGATCCGCTCGGCTGTTTGGCCCGAGCAATGGTCCGGACAACACGTGATCGCACGCTCCGGAGTTGTGTATAACGACCTATACGCCACGCCTCTCGTGCGCCGACCATTTCTCGGCGGGTCGCTCGAAGAGAACCGACCGTTGCGTGGGTTGAGCAGGGATGCCGGCGCGCCCGCGCAGGGGATCGTCGGTGACGGTGTGCCAGCTCTTCAGGTGAGCGGGAGTTCGCCAGTCGGGCACATGTTCGGCGACCTGCCGGTGGACGAACAGCGCGTGGCTGCAGGCCTCGTGCCAGGCGCTGGCCCGCTGGTCCGGGGTGTCCGTGTGACGGAAGATCTCGTCGTGCAGGAGCAGCTGCGCGTGCAGGGAATGCCGTAACGCCACGGAGTACTGGTCGTCGGAGTCGTGCAGCCGGTCCGGCGTGGTCCCGCCGCAGACGACGCAGTCGCAGAGCCAGAAGTGGCTGGTCTCCGGGGTCCGGGCGAACACGGTCTCGCACGTGTCGAGCCGGTGGTAGCTGAGCAGGTGTCGGATGAAGACGGCGGGGAAGGCGGCGCGGGGTATGCCCTTCGAGGTCAGAGGATAGATGTGGCGCAGCGAGCTCGTGGTGCCCGTCGCGGCGGCGAACGCGCCGTGGCACAGGGCCCCGAGAGCGGCGACGTCACTGCGGAGCAGGAGTACCGGCACCTGGGCCGTGCGGAGCAGGCGCAGAAAGTGGCGCACCACGTACTGGACCGAGAACGGGTCGCTGGCGTGCTCGATCGCCACCGCGACCGCAACGCCGTAGGAGTCGAGCTCACGGGCCAGGTCGTCGACCGCGTGGCTCTCGGCGAACCAGCGTGCGGCCAGGGGAAGCATGGCGATGACCGGCCTGCGCTGCAGCGCCGCGACCCGCAGGATGCTGCGGAGGGCGTTCCAGTTGTCCGGTTCGAGGTAGCCGGAGTCGGTGAGCGGGACCAGCCCGAGTTCCTGTTGCCGTCGGCACCAGGCGGGGCGGATGCCGCGTCCGCCGTCGACGCGGCGCGGGCCCGAGTAGCGGTCGGCGTCGCAGAGGATCGGGCCGTCGAATCCTTTTTCGCGGAGTCGGTGGGCGATGGTGTCCGCCGAGGCGCCCGTGACGACCAGGCCGGTGTCGTGCGCGGTGGCGATCTCGGCGGCCGTGTGGGCCTGGGAAGGGGTGCAGTGGATGAGGAGCCGTCGCCTGAGCTGATCCAGAGAGCGGTCCATCGTTCCACCGTGACGATGATCCGCAGGCGTGTCATCGGCCTTCACGCGGACGCCGAACGGCACCGCACGAACGGCGCACAGGCTTGTCCGGCGGCTGCCGGAGTGTGGTCACGCAGGTGGCGTCGCCGTGCATGAGCACGGTCGCGGGCGTGCCGGGGTCGCTGGACCAGTCGGGTGCGCGCGGGGTCGTCCTGCTCGCGCGCGCGGTGTACGCGGGTGGGGTGTCGGATTGCGGGGTTTCGGGGTACTCGGCGTGGTCGGGCCCTGGGTTCGCGTCACGGTGCACCCGTTGGTCTCGATCCCGGTGGTCGACGGCTCTTCGGGGGTGCCGAGCCTCGCGCGTCGAGGTTGGCGAACTCGTCTCGGTTGCCATAGTGTGCCAAAGCAAACGGATGTTAGTGAGAAGTTGGAGTGGGAACCATGGCGACATCCGCATCTGCGGCGCCCCTCGTCGATCGTCTCGACCGCCCACTCACCGACCTGCGGGTGTCGGTCACCGACCGGTGCAACTTCAGGTGCCGCTACTGCATGCCTCGGGAGCTGTTCGGTGCCGAGCACGTCTTCCTCGACCGGGAGGAGCTCCTCTCCCTGGAGGAGATCACCCGGCTGCTGACGCTGTTCCGCGAGTTGGGCGTGCGCAAGATCCGGCTGACCGGTGGGGAACCGCTCCTGCGGCGCGGGCTGCCGTCGCTGGTCGCGATGCTGCCCGACTTCGACGACCTCGCCATGACCACCAACGGAGTCCTGTTGCCCCGGCTGGCCGGTCCCCTCGCCGACGCCGGGCTGCGCCGGGTCACCGTGAGCCTGGACGCCCTCGACGACGAGGTGTTCCGGCGAATCGCGGACACGCCACTGTCGGTGAGTTCCGTCCTCGACGGCATCCGGGCCGCGCGGGAGGCCGGGCTCGGAGTCAAGGTCAACACGGTGCTGCAGCGGGGGATCAACGACCACCAGCTGGAAGATCTCGCGGGTTGGGCCCGGGAGGCCGGCGTGCGGCTGCGGTTCATCGAGTACATGGACGTCGGCACCACCAACGGCTGGGTGCGTGACCGGGTCGTTCCCGCCGAGGAGGTCCGGGACCGGCTCCACGCGCGGTGGCCCCTCGAACCCGTCGAGCCGGAGGTGTACGGCGAGGTGGCCTCGCGCTACCGCTACCTCGACGGGGCCGGTGAGGTCGGCATCATCGCCTCCGTGACCAAGCCGTTCTGTCGGACGTGCACCCGCGCCCGGCTGTCGTCGGTCGGGGAGCTCTACACCTGCCTCTTCGCGGCGCGGGGCACCGATCTGCGGGCGTTGCTGCGCGGCGGCGCCGACGACGAGGCGCTCCTCGCCGCGATCGGCGCGGTCTGGGGGCGCCGGACCGACCGGGCGTCCGAGCTGCGCGGCGAGGGCGGCCTCACCGGTCCGCGCGTGGAGATGTCCTACATCGGCGGCTGACCCGCCGCCGTCCCGGCGACGTGGCTTCGGTGTCGGTCCGGTCGCGGTCGGACGCGGTCCGAAGCGAGTTGGCGAGCCGTGGGCGGAGTATCATGCCGTGGTTCGGGGAGAATCGCCCGGAACGCGCTCGCGGCGTCCTCCGTCGTTGTGCTCACCGCGCCGACGCCCGGCCGCGTCCGCACCACGACCGTCGCTACAGCGACACAGGGGGAGCGGGAGATGTCCGACGCCAACACCGAACCTGCGAGGCGGGGCCGTCCTCGTCGTGGGCCCGATCCCGAGCGGTTCCGCGAGATCGTGGAGGCGGCGGCGGAGGTCTTCCTGGGGAAGGGCTACAGCGGCACGAGTATCCAGGACATCTCCCATCGCGTCGGCATTCTCAAGGGAAGTCTGTACCACTACGTCCGGTCCAAGGAGGACTTCCTCTACCGGATCATCAAGGACGTGTACGACGAGGCGATCGCCGAGATTCGGAAGGTGTCCGAGCTCGAAGGGGAGCCGCTGGAGAAGCTCGCCGAGTTCATCAGGCTGCACGTGCGGTTCACCGCGTCGCACCTCACCGCGTACACGATCCAGCTACGGGAGTTCGAGCAGTTGAGTGCCGAGCGGCCGGAGGAGATCCGCCGGGGTGGCGAGACCTACGTCGAGGCGCTCCAGGTCGTCCTCGAGGGAGGCGCAGGAGCGAGGGGTCGTCGACGCCTCGCTAAGATCACGTCGGCTCCGGCGAGTCCGCCTCGCGGACTGTGGTCCAGTCGTCCCTGTGGTCGTGACCTGCGGCGACTCGGCGTCGATCGGGTGATCGACGTCCCCGGGCGGGTGTCTTCTCCGATACAAAGTTGACTTATTCCAGAAAAGCTGCTTGGCTTCCCGCCGTGGCAATCATCGACGCCCCCGCGCTCCTGCGCGGGGCAGCACTGCGGGTGACCCGCCCGCGGGTTGCCGTGCTGACGATGGTCGCGGCCAACCCCCACTCGGACACGGACACCATCGCGACGGCCGTCCGCCGCGAGCTGGGCTCGGTGTCGACGCAAGCCGTCTACGACGTCCTGCGCGCGTTGACCGACGCTGGTCTGGTCCGCCGTATCGAGCCGGCGGGATCTCCTGCCCGCTTCGAGACGCGGGTGGGCGACAACCATCACCACCTGGTGTGCCGCCACTGCGGCTCCATCACAGACGTCAACTGTGCGGTGGGCGAGGCTCCCTGCCTCCACATCGAGGATCGAGAGGGATTCGCGGTCGACGAGGCCGAGGTCACCTTCTGGGGTACCTGCCCCGCCTGCCAGGCACAGGACGATTGAACACCCGTATCGACGAAGTATCCGACGAGGAGCGCGTTTTGCCCGAGAACAACCAGAAACCGCTGACGACGGTGGCCGGTGCGCCGGTCCCTGACAACCAGAACTCGCTCACCGCGGGGCCTCGGGGTCCGATGCTGCTGCAGGACGTGTGGTTCCTGGAGAAGCTCGCCCACTTCGACCGCGAGGTCATTCCGGAGCGTCGGATGCACGCGAAGGGCTCCGGTGCCTACGGAACCTTCACGGTCACCAACGACATCACCCAGTACACCAGCGCGAAGATCTTCTCGGAGGTCGGCAAGAAGACCGACCTGTTCGTGCGGTTCTCCACGGTGGCCGGTGAGCGCGGTGCCGCCGACGCCGAGCGCGACATCCGCGGCTTCGCCGTCAAGTTCTACACCGAGGAGGGCAACTGGGACCTCGTCGGCAACAACACCCCGGTCTTCTTCTTCCGCGACCCGTTGAAGTTCCCGGACCTCAACCACGCGGTGAAGCGGGACCCGCGCACCAACATGCGCAGCCCGGAGAACAACTGGGACTTCTGGACCAACCTGCCCGAGGCGCTGCACCAGGTGACGATCGTGATGTCCGACCGCGGCATCCCGGCGTCGTACCGCCACATGCACGGTTTCGGCTCGCACACCTACAGCTTCATCAACGACAAGGGCGAGCGGTTCTGGGTCAAGTTCCACCACCGCACCCAGCAGGGCATCAAGAACCTCACCGACGCCGAGGCGGAGGCCCTGGTCGGCAAGGACCGCGAGTCGCACCAGCGGGACCTGTTCGAGGCCATCGAGCGCGGCGACTTCCCGAAGTGGAAGCTCTACGTGCAGATCATGCCCGAGGCCGACGCCGAGACCTACCGCTACCACCCGTTCGACCTGACGAAGGTGTGGTCCAAGAAGGACTACCCGCTGATCGAGGTCGGCGAGTGGGAGCTCAACCGCAACCCGGACAACTACTTCGCCGAGGTCGAGCAGGCCGCGTTCACCCCGGCGAACGTCGTGCCGGGCATCGGCTTCTCGCCCGACAAGATGTTGCAGGGTCGCCTGTTCTCCTACGGTGACGCCCAGCGTTACCGCCTCGGTGTGAACCACCACCAGATCCCGGTGAACCAGCCGCGTTGCCCGGTGAACTCCTACCACCGCGACGGCGCGATGCGCGTCGACGGCAACCAGGGCGCCACCCCGGGCATCGAGCCGAACTCCTACGGCCGTTGGCAGGAGCAGCCCGCCTACCGCGAGCCGAGCCAGGCCGTGGGGTCGGTGGCCGACCGGTTCAACTACCGCGAGGACGACGACAACTACTACGAGCAGCCCGGAATCCTGTTCCGCAACATGACGCCGGAGCAGCAGCAGGCGCTGTTCGAGAACACCGCCCGGGCCATCAACGGTGCGTCCCAGGCGACCATCGAGCGGCACATCGCCAACTGCACCAAGGCCGACCCCGCCTACGGCGAGGGCGTCCGCAAGGCGATCGAGGCGCTGGCGGCCGGTCAGCTCTGACCCAGACCGGTCACTGTCGCGTATAGACACCGCCCCGCGTGGTTCGTCCATGCGGGGCGGTGTTCTCGTGAAGCGAAGAAGGAGGTGGGGAATGAGCGAGGGTGGACTGACCCCGGAGCAGGTCCAGCGCGTCGTGGCGATCGCCATGGACCTGGCGCGGGAGGGCGACACCACGCAGCTGCTGGAGTTCCTCGACCACGGCCTGCCGGTCGACGTCACCGACCCGTCGGGCAACACGCTGCTGATGCTCGCCGCCTACCACGGGCACGCGCCCACGGTGCGCGCGCTGCTGGACCGAGGCGCCGACCCGGACCGCCGCAACGCGCGTGACCAGTCGCCGATCGCGGGCGCGCTGTTCAAGGGCGAGGACGAGGTGGTCGCCGTGCTCCGCGAGGCGGGCGCGGACCTCGACGCGGGCACACCGACCGCCCGTGCTGCCGCCGTCATGTTCGGCCGCGAACACCTGCTGAGCTGAAGCGTTCGCCCCGTCGAACGTGCTGTGGGGCGTCACGTGTGCGTGGGGCAGGCGCGCGCTCGGCCGTGACCGAGCACGATGATGCGTTCGCGCGGTACGGCGAGTGTGCAGACGATCTGGTCGAGGGCCGTGGTCGACAGCACCTCGGGCGGGAGAGCCGTGTCCACCACTGTCCTTCCGCCTGGGTCGGTGAACACCGTGAACGGGGCGGCGTCAGGTGGAACGTCGCTGCTGAGGCCACGCGCGCTTTCGTCGCGGGTCGGACCTGCAGCGAGGAGTGCGAGTAGTTCTCCGGGCGGCAGGGGACTGCTGGGACGGTGAACGAGTTCGAGCTTGCCGTCCTGCACCAGGAACAGGACGATCATGTCGTCCCGTTCGGCAGCGCCGCTCGGCGGCGACGCGCCTCGGATGACGCCGCTCGGCTGCACCCCGCACGCGGTGAGGAGCAGCGTGAGGAGCAACGCCGTGAATGCTCCGGCCGAGCTGTCGTGCTGGGGACGCCTCACGATTCCTCCTCGTCGGACCGGTCCGTCCACCGGGGCAGAAGCAGCCTGAACACGGCTCCGCCGTCCGGGGCGTTGGTGGCCGTGAGGTCGCCGCGATGCGTGTCGCTGCGGTGCAACCGCGCGTTCTCGCGCGCGATGGCGAGTCCGAGACCGCTGCCGTCGGATCGGGTCCTGGCCGCGTCCGCCTTGTAGAAGCGATCGAAGATGTGGGGCAGCACCGAAGGGTTCACGCCCGGCCCGTGGTCGCGGACCTCGACGGTGATCAGCTCGGCGTCGGCGCGCAGTCGCAGCGACACAGGCGGCTCGCCGTGGCGGAGTGCGTTGCCTACGAGGTTGGCGACGACGACGTCGACGCGGCGAGGGTCGAGCCGGGCCGTCGTGGGCGGAAGGTCGGTGTCCACCCGTCCCGTCCAGCCGCGGGCCCGTAACGTCGCCTGTACCAGCGCGGACACGTCGATCTCGTCCAGAGTCAGCACGGCGGCGCCGGAGTCGAACCTGCTGATTTCGAGCAGATCGTCGACCAGCCGGGACAGGGCGTGTGTTTCCCGGCTGACCAGCCGGGCGGCTTGCCCGGTGTGGGCGGGCAGGTGGACCGCTTCCTCGTCGAGCACGTCCGTGACGGCCGTCATGGCCGCCAGTGGGGTGCGGAGCTCGTGAGACACGTCGGCCGCGAACCGGCGAGCGTCGGCTTCCAGCGCCCGGAGCCGTTCCACGTGCCGTTCGAGTTCCGCGGCGGTGTCGTTGAACGTGCGCGCGACGTCGGAGAGTTCGTCGGAACCCCGGACCGTGATCCTGGTGCGCAGGTCACCGGCACCCAGCCGCTGCGCCGCGTGACCGAGCTCCCGCGCCGGGCGCAGCACGCTGCGGGCGGCCAGCAACGCCAGCACGATCGCCAGCGCCACAGCGGCTCCGCCGATGGCCCACGCGGTGGCGGCGAGCTGGTCGATGCTGCGTTGCTCGGGTGCCAAGCTGCGGATGGAGTAGACCTCGATACCGGAGGGCCAGGCCGCTCCGTCGGGGTGGATGATCCGCAGCGGCGTACCGATGATCAGCAGGGGTTCGCCGTGCCGTACCACGCGTTGCCAGGCCACGTCCCCTTCGGCGACCGCCTGCCGCAGAGCCCGGGGCAACGCCTCTCGGGGCACGCTGCTCGACGACGTCAGATCCTTGTACATCGCGACCGTGGCGCTGTCCTGATCCGTGACCACGTCGGCGATGTACTGGAGTTGGCTGCGGTGGGGAGTGCCACGGGCCAGCGGGTAGACCGCGGACAGTCGGTCGGTCAGGGTCCGCACGCTCGCATCCTGAGTCCGCTGCAGGATGTCGTTGCGGGCCTGGACGTAGATCCCACCGGCGACGCCCGCCGTCGTCAGTGTGGACAGGAGGACGAACGCGAGCAGCAACCGCGCGCGCAGCCCGAGGGAGCGGCCGCGCCGTCCGCGCCAACGGATCACAGCGGGCCGAACCGGTAGCCGAATCCACGCACCGTCTGCACGTAGACGGGCGACGACGCGTCGTCTTCGAGCTTGGCCCGCAACCGCTGCACGCACGCGTCCACGATGCGCGAGTCACCGAGATATCCGTAGTCCCACACCGACTCCAGCAACTGTCTGCGGCTGTGCACGCGGCCGGGGGTGGCCGACAGGACGAGCAGCAGACGCAGTTCCGTCGGCGTCAGCGTGAGGGGCTCGCCGCGCTTGGTGATCATCAACCCGGCCCGGTCGATGCCCAGCTCCCCGTGACGTTCCAGGTCGGACTGTTCCCGGCCGATGCGGCGGAGCACCGCTCGGATGCGCGCTTCGAGCACCCGCGGCTGTACGGGTTTCACGACGTAGTCGTCGGCGCCGGCCTCCAAGCCGGCCACGACGTCCATGTCGTCACCCCGGGCGGTGAGCATGATGATCGGCACGTCCGTCGTGGCACCGGCTCGGCGGCAGACCTCGAACCCGTCCATGCCGGGGAGCATGAGGTCGAGCACCACGACATCGGGAGGGTCCGTCCGGAGCCGGTCCAGTCCCTGTTCACCGGACTCCACCGCGTCCACGGTGTGCCCCTGCCGGGACAGGGCCAGTTCAAGACCTTCTCGGACTGCGGGATCGTCCTCGATCAACAGGATTCGCGACATGGTGGGGCTGAGCATAGTGATCGTCGTTTCGCCTTTCCGGCGCCCGTCGCGGCCGACGCCACCGCTCGACCGGATCTCGTGGAAGAGTCCAGAAGGCATTGACCGGGCAGAAATCCGTCGAGCAGCGGCCTCAGCGGGCTGGGGCGTCACGGCGCTCCTCGCGCCTGAGTGCGGTCTCGATGAGGATGTCGAGCAGGTCCGCGTAGCCCAGACCGGCTTCGGCCCACATCTGCGGGAACTGCGAGTTCACGGTGAACCCGGGGAAGGTGTTGACCTCGTTGACCACCGGGGTTCCGTCCGGCGACAGGAAGAAGTCGACTCGCAGCAGGCCCGCGCAGCCCAAGAGCTCGAACACTCGCAGTGCCGTGGCCCGCAGCGTCGCGGTGGTTTCGGCATCCAGGCGGGCCGGTATGTCGAAAACGGCACCACCGTCGGTGTACTTGGCCTGGTAGTCGAACACCGACTGGTGCGGTGCCAGCCGAATCTCCAATGGCGGGCCCGCCTCGATCCGTTCGTCCGGTAGCTCCAGCACTCCCACGTCGATCTCCCGGCCGTGCAGGGTCTGTTCGACGAGCACCTTGCAGTCGTCGGCACGGGCCGACGCGATCGCCGCGGGCAACGACTCCCACGAGTCCACACGCGACACACCGACACTGGATCCGGACCTCGCGGGCTTCACGAACACCGGAAGCCCGAGGCGGGTCCGCTCGTCCTCCGACAGGAGGGTTCGCCCGGTTCGCAGGACGACACCGTCCGCCACCGCCAACCCCGCGCCGGCGAGCAGCTTCTTCGTGTACTCCTTGTCCATCAGTCTTTCGGCGAGGGGACCCGCTGCTTTAGCTGCGGGGTGAATCGGCGCTACGTTTCGCGCCTTCCGTTGTCAACCTGCACCGAGTGTCCCTCGCACCCTCCCTTCGATGGTTATACCTGCGTCGTGTGTATAATTAGGCTGTGTCTGCGACCAGGAAAGTCCGCCGGTTCTCCGGTGGCGTGTACGACCTCGGGCTGCACGTGGTGTGGTGCCCGAAGTACCGCCGCCGGGTCCTCGGTGGCCGGGTTGCGGAACGTCTGGACGAGCTGATCCGGGAGAAAGCCAACGAGCGCGGCTGGACAGTCGTGGCCCTGGAGGTCATGCCCGACCACGTGCATTTGTTCGTCAAGCACGACCCGAAGTCGTCTGCCTCGTACGTGGCGAACCAGTTCAAGGGGTTTACTTCACGGGTGCTGCGTGAGGAGTTCCCGCACCTCAAGTCGCGGCTTCCGACGTTGTGGTCGTCGTCGTACTTCGCCGCTTCGGTCGGCTCGGTCAGCGCCGAGACCGTGCGGCGGTACATAGATACCCAGTGGGAGCGGGTGTAGCCGTGCGTCGCTCGTACAAGTTCCTTCTCCGCCCGACCAGCAAGCAGCAGCAGGCGATGCGGGCGATGCTGGCCGACCACTGCGACCTGTACAACGCCGCGTTGCAGGAACGCCGCGACGCCTACGCGCACCCGTCGAAGACCAGCGTTCGCTACGGCGACCAGTCCGCACAGCTCAAAGACATCCGAACCGCAGACCCTGACGGACAAGGCCGGTGGTCGTTCTCGTCGCAGCAGGCGACTCTGCGCCGGTTGAATAAGGCGTTCGAGGCGTTCTTCCGCCGCATCCGCAACGGCGACGAACCCGGATACCCAAGGTTCAAGGGCAAAGGGCACTTTGACACCGTCGACTTCCCGAAAGACGGCGACGGGTGCCGGTGGAACTCCACCCCGCACGACACCCAGGTCCGCGTGCGCCTGCAAGGCGTCGGCCACGTCCGCGTGCACCAGCATCGTCCGGTGCAGGGTCGGGTGAAGACGGTCAGCGTCAAGCGCGAGGCGAACCGGTGGTTCGTCGTCCTGTCCTGCGACGACGTGCCCGCTGAGCCGCTTCCCGCAACCGGCCGGGCCGTCGGCATCGACATGGGTGTCGAACACTTCGCGACCACCAGCGACGGCGAGCGCTTCGCCAACCCCCGGCACGCCCGACGCGCTGCTGACGAACTCGCCGAAGCGCAGCGCGCGCTGGACGCGTTCCCGAAACGTGTCCGGAAGTCGCTGCGCACCAAGAAGCACAGACAGTCCGCGCGCAGGGTCGGCAAGCTGCACGCCAAGGTCCGCCGCCAGCGGTTGGACCACCACCACAAGACCGCACTCGCGCTCGTACGCGCCCACGACGTGATCGCGCACGAAGACCTCAACATCAGCGGCATGACCGCCGCTGCGAAACCGAAAGCAGATTCGGATCAGCCCGGTGTGTTCCTGCCCAACGGGGCGACGGCTAAGTCCGGTCTGAATCGGTCGATCCTCGACGCGGGTTGGGGGCAGTTCCTCGGGATCCTGGCAGGCAAGGCTGAAAGCGCCGGTCGCCACGTGATCCGGGTAGACGCCCGCAACACCTCCCGCACGTGTGCCGAATGCGGGCACGTCGCCAAGGAGAACCGCGTTAGTCAAGCCGAGTTCGTCTGCGGACGCTGCGGGCACGCAGCGAACGCCGACGTCAACGCGGCGATCAACATCGCAACCAGGGCCGGGCTGGCCCTCTCCGACGCTGCTTGAGCAGCACCGGAGGAAGCCCGCCGCTTTAGCGGTGGGTGGAGTCACCCCGATGGCACTGGGCAGGATGCCGTTGCCGACGAACGGCAGGCCGAAGAACTCCAGCAGTGATTGCAGACTTCCGTCCTCGCCGTACCTGCCGTGAAGCGCGGGGAAGACGACGTCGACGTCGGCGAGCCGGTCGAACGCCTGAGGGATGCCGTGGAGGGCGGCCACCTTCGCGGAGCCGAACGTCTCGCTGAAGTCGGCGAGCGCACGCGCACCGTCGGTGCGGAGTGCTTCGGGAGCGTCGACGCCCACGATCCAGGTCCCGTCGGTCTCGATCTTGACAGGCACCACCTCGTAGCGGGTGCGGTCGAGATGAGACAGGATGCTCGCCGCGGACGCGCAGGACACGTCGTGCTCGCTGTTCCTGCCACCGAACACGACGGCGACGCGAACTTTCCCTCTGTCAGACAACGGTGTTCCCCTCAGTGCTGGTGTGGGCTGCTGCTCCGCCGAGGTAGCGGCGCGGCACCCGATCGCCGATGCCCGTGAAGATCTCGTGGGGCAGCGTGCGCGCCCACTGCGCCCACTCGTCCACGGTCGGTCCTCCGTGCTGTTCCGGAGCGAGCAGCACCACGTCGTCACCCGGCTGCGCGGCGAGCGCACCGAGGTCGACGACGAACTGGTCCATCGCGATCCGCCCGGCGATGGGACGGCGCCGGCCTCCGATACGCACCTGTGCCCGACCGCCGGCCAACCGTGGCACGCCGTCCGCGTAGCCGAGCGGAACGAGGGCGAGACGGCCGTCGCGCGGCGTGGCGTAGTCGTGCCCGTAGGACACGCCGGTGCCCGCGGGCACGTCCTTGACCAGCAGGATGTGCCCGCGCAGCGTCAACGCCGCCCGCAGTCCGAACCTCCGCCCGGCCACGGGCTCCACGCCGTAGAGCCCGATGCCGGGACGGACGAGCTCGTAGGCCGATCGGGGCGAGTTCAGCGCGGCCGCGGAGTTCGCCACATGGCGCAGCTCGGGGTCGAGACCGGCCTCGCGCGCGAACGCCACCGCGTGATCGAAGCGTGCGAGCTGCGCGGACGTGTGGGCGGAGTCGGGATCGTCGGCGCTGATCAGGTGGGACCAGACACCGCGCACCCGCACCAGCCCGTGCCGTTCCAGGTTCCTCGCGGCCCGCACCAGCGCGGGCCACTGCCGCTCCGGGGCGCCACCCCTGCTCAGGCCGGTGTCGAGTTTCAAATGGACGCTCGCGGTCCGGCCGAGATCGGCGGCGCAGGCGGCGATCGCGTTCACGTGCGCGACCGACGACACCGACAGATCGACGTCCGCGCGGATGGGGCTGCGGAAGTCCGTACCCACGCCGTGCAACCAGCTCAACACCGGCGCCGTGATACCGGCAGCGCGGAGTCG
Organism: Saccharomonospora azurea NA-128; assembly: GCF_000231055.2. GTDB lineage: Bacteria > Actinomycetota > Actinomycetes > Mycobacteriales > Pseudonocardiaceae > Saccharomonospora > Saccharomonospora azurea. The sequence continues at coordinate 339,327 of NZ_CM001466.1, forward strand.
GAGGGCCTCCTGCGCGGTCGCGACGCCGAGCCAGCTCGCCCCGTGCGCGAGCACCGTCCGGGCGACCTCGATCATGCCGTGTCCGAACGCGTCGGCCTTCACCACAGCCATGACGGCGGCCGGACCGCTGCGGTGGGCGATCAACTCGGCGTTGTGCGCGATGGCGTCGAGATCGACGATCGCTTCGGACATCGGACGATTCCGCCCAGTCGATGCCGCGGCGGCCGACGTTCGGGACGCCACACGCGGCGGGCTCTGCATCACCACCTGAGCCAGCATGATCAAGCGATGTCCCGGCTGCGTCCGGACTGTGTCATGGTCGTGTCACGACCGCGGCCGGGGCTCGCCTTGTCGCACAGTTGTGACACGCGGAGGGCAACACGCGAACATCCGCCGCCGACGGTGGGTGTCATGAACGAATCACGGATGCGGCGCTGCCGAGACCGGGTGTTCGCGATGGTCACCGTTTCCCTCGCGGTGCTGCTGTTGCCGGTGGCGTTCCTGTCCCGCCCAGGACGTGCCCGCGAGCTGGCGTGCGCCTGGGCCCTGCGTCTGCGGTTCCCGGCGGAGGATCTGACCGGCCTGACTCCCGGCGCCAGGGCGGCGTTCGACTCCGCCCGCACCGATGCGCTGTGGCGTCACGGTCGACTCCTCGGCCTCACCTCCGGGCACCGCGAGCCGTCCGTTCAGCAGAGGCTGTTCGACGAGGAGGTGCGCAGGTCCGGCTCAGCCGCGTCGGCGCGGCTGCTCGTCCTCCCACCAGGGGAGTCCAGTCACGTCAAGGGCGTCGCGCTCGACGTCCGGCCGAAACAGGGGGCGCGATGGCTGGAAGAACACGGTGCCCGCTACGACCTCTACCGCACCTACGACAACGAGTGGTGGCATTTCGAGCACCGGCCCGGGGGCGTGCCGCCGAGGCGGCTGCCCTACCCGGGCGCGATTCTCGATCAGGACACCGTCCCCCTGCGAACGAACGGTGTTCGGCTCGCGCGCTAGCACGAGCTGGGAAGGCGGTCGTGGACAGCCGTGCGGACTCCGCTCACGCAGCCCCCGGATCGAGGTGGGCTTGGAGGTCGGACGTGCTGAACGACCCACTGGTGTTCGGCCTGACCAGCAGCAGCACGGCGGACGTGAGCATTCAGCATGGCGACCAGCCACGGCGGACCGTCCACGTGTCACGCGACGCCGGTGGTGACGGTGAAATCGAGGGACAGGGTCGTGCCGAAGCCCTGCCGGGACAGGACGATGTCGTCGACCGGCTCGGTGCCACCGGCATTGTCGGCCACCATGGCGCTCCCCAATTCGGTCGTGGCCTGGCTGCAGGGAAAGCACAGCGCCGCTGGCGGGCGTGGGCAGTGCCGACGGCCAACCCGGAGGGGGATCCGTGTGCTCGGTGCCCGCGCTGGTCGCAGATACCGACCACGAGCGAAGAATCGCGCGGGTGAGTAAGCGGGATTGAGAACGTTGCGTCACCTCGCGCTCCTCCCGCGAAGGCGATGATCACGTGGAGTCGCTTGTGTGTCTGGGTCGGAGGTTCTCTGTCCCTCGTCCGGAGTCTTGTCCTTCGCGCGGGTGTTGCTCTCCGTCGCGTTCTATCTCGACTGCGCATCGGTGCCGTGACGCTTCAGTGCATCGTGATCACCGTCTCTTGTGTGCGGTAGATGCCGTGATTACTTTTCCGAGCGTTTTGGCTCGTTTGTCGGGCACCGGGTGATCACGTCGGCGGGAAACCAAGCCTGGCGGTCCCCTGCGCTCGTTGCTGTCAGGGGGTTTCGCATGGTTCGCCGATCGGTGTCCGCTGCGCTGCGCTTGTTGACCGTGTTCGTGGTCATCGTGGTCGCGGCCGGGCTGGTCGTCGCGTTGCCGTGGAGTAACGGGATCGGGGCGGCTGAGGGGCAACTTCCCGAGCAGGAATGGGGATCGGCGGAGGGACACAGCCACGCGGTGTCCGCCGAGTCCACAAGGTCGACCGTCGAGGTCGGTGAGCACGCATCACAACCTGCCGACGGCGTAGCCCCCGATCAACGGGACCCAGAACACGGCCTCACCGCCGCGCCGCTTCGCGAAACCACTGTGGAGGTGCGCGAAGCCGATGTGCCGGGAGATCCCGAAGGCTTCGATCCGGCCACGAGCCGACTGCTGGTCGAGGAAAGTAAGCCCGACCTGCAGGTCTTCGCGAACGCCGACGGTACCCGAACGCTTCGCGCCTATGAGGGAAGGCAGTTCTACCGCACTACGGGCGGCTGGACCAAAATCGACACCACCCTTGTTTCGGACGAGAGCGGCTGGCGCACCCGTGCCGACTCGGACGTGAAGCGTTTCGCCGCCTCCGCGGGAGCCGATGCGCTCGCGACCGTGGAACTCGACGGGCATTCGTTCGGATTCGGGGTCGCGGACGCCGACCCGGTCCGCGGCGAGGTCGAGGGCAGTGAGGTCGTGTATGCCGAGATCCGACCGGATGCGGACCTCCACGTCGAGGCGACTCCGGCAGGAGCGAAGGAAGCCATCGTCCTCAAATCACCGGACGCCCCCACGGTCTGGGACTTCCCTCTGCACCTCGATGGCTTGAACGCTGAAATCGACGACGGGGCCGTGGTGTTGCGAGCCGCGGACGGCACCGTGCAGGGTGTGATCCCGCCGGGCTTCATGGAGGACGCGAACGTCGATCCGAACATCGGCGAGGGCGCTCGATCACGAGACGTCTCCTACGAACTCGTGGAAGATGCGGACGGGACGATTCTGCGCGTCCGAGTCGACGAGGATTGGTTGGCGGACCCCGAACGGGTTTTCCCGGTCGTGGTGGATCCGACTGTGTCGAAGAACGCGAACGGTTCCACCTACGTGATGTCGGGCTTCGATGCCGACTATTCGGGCGATCCGCTTCTGAGCGTGGGGACGTACAACGGCGGTGGAAACGTCGCGGCGGCCTACCTCAAGTTCGACTCCATCTCCTCGCAGCTGTCAGGGCACTACGTGCTGGGCGCGAAACTGCGTATGTACTCGGCCTGGTCGTACTCGTGTGACGCTCGCAAGGTGACGGTTCATCCGGTCACACAGTCCTGGTCGGTCAGCGGTAAGAAGTCGTATCCCGGGCCCTCGTACGGTTCCTCGATCGCCGAGAAGTCCTTCGCGTATGGCCACAGTTCCGCCTGCTCCTCTCGGTGGGTCACGATCGATCTCGGTGAGAAGGGCCGCGATCTGCTGCACGGGTGGACGCACGGGAAGCCGAACCATGGTCTCGCCGTCCGCGCTTCCACCACGGATTCGAAGGCGTGGAAGAAGTTCGCGAGCGTCGCTTCCGCCAATGCGCCTTACCTGGAGGTGACCTCCACCCCGTATTGGGCGACGTACCAGGTGGGAGACCTGATCTCGCCGGTGAGCACCACAGACGACGGCATCATGCGCGTGACTGTGAAGAACGCGGGCAAGGACACGTGGACACCCACGAACGGTTACGAGCTCGGTTACCGCATCTGGGACGCCGAGGGCAACGAACTGCCGTACAACGAGTGGGCGGCGTGGACCACCATGCCCCGCAACGTGGCCCCGGGCCAGTCTGTCACCGTCGATGCGCGCGTCAAGGCGCTACCGCCGGGCACGTACTCGGTGCACTGGGACATGGGACTTCGGGGAAAGACACGCTTCTCCTGGCACGACGTGCCGATGTCGAAGCGCGTCGTCTTCTCCGTACCCAACCAGACTCCGATGATCGAGTCGGCGTCACCTCCGAGCAACTTCAACGCGACCACCCTCACACCGACCTTGGCTGTGAAGGGTCGGGATCGTGACAACCATCCCGGTAAGGACCTCCGGTACAACTTCAAGATCTGTACCGACTCCGGTGCCGACTGCACGGAGTCGGGTTGGCAGAGCACGCCGCGTTGGACGGTGCCGGAAGGCACACTGGAGTGGAGCGAGACCTACGTCTGGCACGGTCAGATCAGCGACACCGAGGATCCGAGCCCGTGGACGCTTCCGACCTACCTGTCGACGCGCGTCCCGCAGCCCGCGATCACCAGCCATCTCGCCTCGACCAACGGTGTCGATCCTGGTGTGGGCAACTATTCGACCCAGGTCACGGATGCCGTCCTGTCGGTGCCCGGGCCGGAACTGTCGGTGACGCGAACCTATAACAGCCTGGATCCGAGGGAAGAGCTCGCGTTCGGGTCGGGATGGGCGACCCGTTGGGACACGCGGGTGCGGTCCGAGGAGGGCACGGACGTCGTGCTGCTCACCTACCCCGACGGGAGGCAGGCACGGTTCGGTCGGAACTCGGACGGAAGCTACGCCGCGCCACCGGGGCAGGGCCTCAGCCTCGTGTCCGAGGAGGACGGTTGGCTGCTCCGGTTCAAGAACGGGGACAGGTACTCCTTCGACGCGGACGGCAGGATCGTCTCGATCACCGATGCGGCCGGGCACGTCCAGGAGACGACCTACAGGGCAGATGGCACCCTGGAAAGGGCCACCGACGTCGCGTCAGGTCGCGCACTGCACTTCACTTGGGCCGATGGTCATGTGGTCGAGGTGCGGACCGAACCGGCCTCCTCGTCGACGTGGACGTACACCTACGACGGCGACCGTCTCGTGTCCGTGTGTGACCCCACGGACGCCTGCACGCGTTACGACTACGGCAGCGGTTCGCACTACCCGACGGTGGTTCAGGACGCGAACCCGCACGCCTACTGGCGCCTGACCGAAACCGAGGGCCCCACCCTTGGCAGCGAGGTTCCCGGATTTTGGGGAAGCCTCGACGGTACTGCCAGGGGAGTCGGATTGGGCCGGGAGGCCGGGCCATTGGCCGGTACCTCGGCGACAGCAGCGGTGTTCGACGGATCCACCAGCTACGTTCAGCTTCCGGACGATCTGGTGCGCAACTCCGCCTACGCCTCGGTGGAGCTGTGGTTCAAGACGACCTCCACCACGGGTGGTGTGCTGTTCTCGACGAGCCACAACACGCCGGACGAGGTCGACCCGAAGGGGTCGATGCCGGTTCTGTACGTGGGTACCGACGGCAAGCTGCACGGTCATTTCTGGAACAACCAGACCGAAGGCATGGTCAGTGCCGGTGCGGTGAACGACGGTCTGTGGCACCACGTCGTGCTCACGGGCGCCTTCGACACCCAGACCCTCTATCTCGACGGCACGGCGGTCGGCTCGCTGGCCGGCGAGCTCGTCAACATGGACCCGCACAACTTCCTCGGTGTGGGGGCGGTCGACGACCGCGCTTGGCCCGCCAAGCCATCAGGGCCGTGGAGTTACTTCGACGGAGTCATCGCAGAAGCGGCGTTCTACCAACACCCGCTCGATCCCGTCGTGGTGGCCGAGCACTACGCCGCCGACACCGCCTCCGATCGCCTCACGAAGACCACCCGCCCTTCCGGCGCGGTCGAGGCTGAACTGACGTACCACGAGATCGCCGACCGCGTCACCACCTACGTCGACGACAATGGCGGCACCCGGACCTACGGCACGCCCACCGTCGAAGGCGACGGTTTCCGGTACGCCTCGGCAGTGCGGGATTCAACGCCCGCCAGTTACTGGCGGATGTCCGAGACCGAAGGCAGTGACGCACGGTCGAATTCGAACATGCGACGGGGCGCCTACCACCGAGGCAGTGGTGGGCGAGGTGCTGGCCCCTTCCCGAACAGCTTCTCACGGACATTCGACGGGACCGACAGCTATGTGCAGCTGCCCGACGACACCCTTCATGGCGCTCGTCGGCTCTCGGTGGAGTTGTGGTTCAAGACGACCTCGGACAACGGCGGGGTGTTGCTCTCCATCGCGGATCACCAGCCCGGTGAACCGTCGTCGGGTGGGTCGATGCCGGTGCTGTACGTGGGCACGGACGGCAAGCTCCACGGGCACTTCTGGCAGGGAAGCGTCGCTGGAATCGAGAGCACGGACACCGTCAACGACGGCGAGTGGCACCATGCGGTGCTCACCGGCAACGTTGACACCCAGACGCTCTATCTCGACGGGAGCCCGATCGGTTCGCTCTCCGGAACGATCTCGAACCATCGGACGCATACCTTCGTCGGCACCGGTTGGACACCGAACCACTCCTGGCCTGCGATCGGCAGCCGCGATTGGGCTCATTTCGACGGGTCGATCGCCCAGGTGGCGGTGTACCACCACGCGATGGACCCCGAGCGGGTCGCTGCTCACCACTCCGTACAAGCTGACCGCGCCACCTACGTCGATGCTGTGCGCGCCAGTCGGCCACACAGCCGATGGGGACTGGAAGACGGCGACACAGCCCGGCATGCCGAAGCCGATGCGGCGACGATGGTCGGCACCTATCACAACGTGTCGCTCGGCGCCGACCCGGTGATGCGCGGCGGGCACGCCGCAGACTTCGACGGAATCTCGAGCTATCTGAGCCTGCCTGACAACGAAATCCACGGTCGGCAACGTCTCGCGGTGGAGTTGTGGTTCAAGACGACGTCGGCCGACGGTGGTGTGCTCTTCTCGATCGCTGATCACCGACCCGGGGCGGCGACGTCCGGCGGCTCCATGCCGGTCCTCTATGTGGGCACGGACGGCAAACTCTACGGACACTTCTGGAACAACTCGGTCAAGGGAATCGTCTCCACCGAGTCGGTCAACGACGGCGAATGGCACCATGCCGTGCTCTCGGCCGACCGCACACGCCAGTGGCTTTACCTCGACGGCAACCTGGTCGATCACCAGGACGGCGAGATCCTGAACTACCGGGCACACGCGTTCGTCGGTACCGGATGGACAGCCAACCTCCCCTGGCCCAACATCGGGGAGCGCGACTGGGCCTACTTCGACGGGTCGATCGGCGAAGTGGCTGTCTACCAGCGGCCGCTGGATTCGGCGAGCATCGCCGCGCATTACTCGGCCAGCACTGCCTCCACCAAGGTGCTGACCACCGATCCGGCCGGCCAGGAAACGGTCTACAGCTACGACCCCACCCGTGGGGGGCGAATCGTGTCCGTCACGCTGCAGGACGCGGGCACGACGCTGTACGAGTACGACAAGGGCGGGTTCCTCCGTCGGGTCGTGGACGAGAACGGTCACGCGACCACCTACGTCAACGACGAACGAGGAAACCGTTTGTCGACGACACGCTGCCGCGACGGCGGCAGCGAAGCCTGCTACACCAGTTACCGGGAATACTTCGTCAATCCCGACGACCCCGTGGATCCCCGTAACGACAGCGTCACGTTCGCTCGGGATGCCCGGTCGACCTCAGAATCCGACGATCGGTATGCCACCCGGTACGTCCTCCACGGCAACGGGCTTGTCTCGTCGGTGCGGGAACCGGGTGCCACCGGAGGTCTGCAGCGCACGACCACCCACACCTACACCGACGGATCGGAGCCCGCTGTCGGGGGCGGCACCCAGCCTGCCTGGTTGCTCGAAACCACCACCGATCCGGCGGGCAACGTCACCCGCTACGCCTACACCAGCGCCGGTGACCTCGCACGGGTCACCGACCCCGCGGGCATGGTCACCGAGTACACCCACGACGAACTCGGTCGGGTGATGACGGAGTCCGTCAGCTCGGCAGCGTTGCCGGAAGGCTCGGCGACCACGACCTACCGCTACGACGGCGCATCGCGGGTGGTGGAGCAGACCGATCCTGCCACCACGAACGCCGTGACCGGCGTCGAACACCAGCAGCGCACCACGAACGTCTACAACCCGGACGGCACGCTGGCGTCCACGACGCTGTCCGACGTGGCCGGCCACGATCCCGCCCGCACCACCACCTACACCTACGACGAGCACGGCCGCGTGCACACCGTCACCGACCCCGAGGGCGGTGTGACCACCACGGAGTACGACGACTTCGGTGCGGTGGTGCGGACCGTGGACCCGGTGGGTACCGAGTTCCTCACCACCTACACCAAGGCTCGTCACCAGTTGGCGACTCGCACGGTGAAGGGCTTCACCGGCGACGGACAGCCAGCGCGGGACGTGGTTCTGGAGTCCCGCGCCTACGACCCGGCGGGCCGGCTGGCCAGCGTCACCGACGCGATGGGCCGCACCACCGCGTACACGTACTACGACGACGACCTGCTCGCCTCGGAGACACTGCTCGACTACACCGATCCGAGCACGGGCGAGACACGCGACGTCGAACTCTCCACGTACACCTACACCGGTACGGGACAGGTCGACACCCACGCTCACGGCGAGGGCCGGTTCTCCTCCACCACCGTCTACGACAACGCCGACCGGCCGGTGCGACGCACCGACCGCGAAGGCGACGACGTGCTGCGTGAGGAGGAGACCACCTACGACGACGCCGACAACGTCACGCGCGTCATCGGCCGCGACGCGGACGGCTCCGTGCACAGCGACGTGGAGTTCACTCACGACGAACTCGGCCGGGAGACCGGTCGCACCGTGCACACCGGGTCCGAGTCGCTGCTCACCCTGACCCACCGCGACGAGGCCGGTCTCGTACGGTCGGTGGTCGATCCGCGTGGGACGGCGACCGGAGCAGACCCGGAGGCGTTCACCACCCGCTTCACCTACGACGCATTCGGCAGGCAGATCACCCGAATCGCGCCGCCGGTGGAGGCCGAGTCCCACGGCAACTCAGCGGTGACCGCGACCCCTGTCACCACGGTCGGCTACAACACCTTCGGTGAGGAAGCCGACCTGAAGGACCCGAACGGCAACGTCACGCACACCAGTTACGACCGAGCCGGACGACCGATCGAGCTCCGCCAACCGGAGTACCTGCCTCCCGGCGGGGACGAACCGATCACTGCCACGTCCGCGCTGGACTACGACGCGGCAGGACGTGTGGTCGCGAGTACGGACGCACTCGGACAGACCACCACCTACGGTTACGACGAGCTCGGTAACCAACGGCGGGTCACCGATCCGCCCGCGCTGCACGGTCAGGCCGGCGGCACGTGGATCGCGACGTACGACCCGCTGGGCGAGGTTCTGTCCACGAGCGATCCGCGAGGCACGCAAACCCACGCCACCTACGACAAGCTCGGCAGGCAGATCACGAGCACCGTGGTGGAGAAGGTTCCGGAACCGACGCGCATCCTCACCACTCGTTACACCTACGACGAGCTGGACAACGTCGCCACCGTCACCAGCCCGGGCGGTCGTGTCGTCGAGACCACCTACGACGATCTCGGCAACGAACTGACCGTCACCGACGGGCTGGGCAACACCACCACGAACGCCTACGACGGCGCGGGTCGCCTGGTGTCGAGCACGGATGCCACCGGGCGCGGCAGCGAGATCGACTACGACCGAGCGGGACGTCAGCTGGCGGTGTCGGATCTCGGTCCCGACGGCACGGTGGAGCGCACTCGGGAGTTCGCCTACGACCGGGCGGGCAACGCGACTCGGGTGACGGACGCGCTGGGTTCCGCCACCACCTACACCTACGACGCGCTGAACCAGGTCACGTCGATCACGCGTCCGGTCTCGGACAATGAGGCGATCACCACGAGCTACGGCTACGACCGGGCCGGCAATATCACTCGCGCCACCGACGGCAACGGCAACACCACGGTGTTCACCGTCAACGCGTGGAACGCGGCCGAGTCGACGATCGAACCGGCCACCGAGCAGACCCCGGAGGCGGCCGACCGCACCTACACGGCGAGCTACGACGCGGCGGGGCGGCTGGCGGAGCTGCGTAAGCCGGGCGGGGTGACGATCTCCCACAGCTACGACCCGCAGGGCAACCTCGTCAAGCAGGTCGGCAGCGGGGCGAGCGTGGTGACGCAGGACCGGGTGTTCACCTACGACCCGGCGGGGCGGATGGTGTCGGCGTCGGCGCCGAACGGCGAGAACACCTTCACCTACGACGACCGCGGCAACCTCGTCACGGCCTCGGGACCGTCGGGGGAGTCGAGCTTCACCTACGACGCCGACGGTCTGCCAACCAGTGTCACCACGTCGGCCGGTACGAGTTCGTTCTCCTACGACGCGGCGGGCAGGCTCGCCACCGCCCTCGACGCGGCCACGGGCGCGACGCTGGGCTACGACTACGACGAGGCCGGGCGCGTTACCGGCGTCGGATACGGCGTCGGCGCCGCGACGCGGACGTATGGATACGACGAGCTGGGTCGCATTGCGTCCGACACCGTGCTGGGGCCTGACGGCGCGGAGACCACGTCGATCACTTACGAGTGGGACGACGAGGACCATTTGGTCGTCAAGCACACCGAGGGCCTTGCTGGTGCGGCGGAGAACGTTTACGGCTATGACCGTGCGGGTCGGTTGGTGTCGTGGGACGACGGCGATGCGGTGCACACCTATGAGTGGGATGCGGCGGGGAATCTGACGCGTGACGGCGCGGTTTCGGCGGTGTTCGACGAGCGGAACCGGTTGTTGTCGAAGGCGGGTGTCGAGTATTCGTACACGCCGCGGGGGACGTTGGCGTCGCGCACGAGTGATGGTGTGTCGACGTTGGTGGAGTTCAACGCGTTCGACGAGTTGGTCGCCGATGGCGGTACCGACTACCGCTATGACGCGTTGAACCGGTTGGTCAGCGCCGGTGGTCGCGCACTGACCTATGTGGGGTCAGGGATCAAGGTCGCCTCGGATGGTCAGGGCGAGTACACGTACACGCCGGGTGGGTTGCCGTTGGGGGTGGCCCAGGGTGGTGTGTCGGCGTTGGCGTGGACGGATGTGCACACCGATCTGGTGGGGTTGGTCGATCCGGGTACGGGTGCGTTGGCGGGTTCGCGGTCGTTCAGCCCGTTCGGGCAGCGGCAAGCTGAGGCGGGAACGCAGCCGGCGTTGGGTTTTCAGCATCAGTACACCGACCCCGACAGTGGCAACGTGAACATGGGTGCGCGGTGGTATCAGCCGGCCACGGGCACGTTCGCCAGCCGCGACACCGCAGGCCTGGACCCACGAGACCTCAGCAACAGCAACCGCTACGCCTATGCGAGCGCAGATCCGCTGGCGAATACCGACCCCAGCGGGTACCTCGTCGTTGCGCCGGTGGTTCCTATTGTTGCCGTTATAGCCAGGTCAGCAGCGGTGCGGCAAGTAGGTACAAGACTGATTACGCGCGGTGCTGCGATCGTGGGCGGGATCATCGGTGACTGGGCGTCTGATCTGTTCAAGCCGAAGAAAATCAGAGGGATACCGCGCCCGGCGCCTCAGTCAGTTCCGCTTCCGCAAATAGCCTGGTCAATCTGGAACTCGCTCGAAATTTCGCGAATTGCATTGTTGGCGGGTTTCAACTTCCCTTATCCGTCGGGGAGCAGGCCGATCGGACCCGGGGAGACGACTGGTCGGAGTGGGTCACCTATTGGTGGATGGGGGGCGGCTAGCGCTGTTAATCCCCAGCTTCTCAGAGCGTTCTTCGAACAGCTTCGCCGCCAGAGGCTCGAAAACCTGGTCAACACACCACAAGCACGACCGCCACAAACACGAACTGTCGTCGACAGCATTCAGGAAGCGATCGACGCCGCCAAGCGAACGATCATCGACCTCGGCGTCATCCACCCAGAAGGCGGAGAACCGACCCCCTACGAACCAGAAACCAACCACGGAATCGACCAACCCGGCCCCCTACCACCAGCCACAGCACACCTCGACGACTCATGCGAAGTTGGTAAACGCCCTACGGGGGACGGCCGGAGAACCGGAAGCGTCTTCGTATGTGATGGCGGTGTTGATGCCGGCCTGGGCGTTATGAAGGGTTCTGGGCCCGTTCCTGGAATTATCGAAGTTAGTGAACGAGTGAAGTCTACGGCGGTTTTTCGGAATTATAGCCCGTCTGGTGGTCCCGAATTTGTCTTCGATCCGGAACGGAATATATTCGCAGTCGGTAGTCCGGCACGATATCTTGGTATCGATGGTAGTCCGCACGAACAGCTCGCTCGGGGAGTCGGAGCTAATGAGTCTGTTGTTCTCGGTGGGAGGTGGTCGAGGAACTCTGATGGTAGTATCTCGACTGACGAGTGGAGTGGGCACTATGGAAGTAGATGGACGCCCGAGTTTCGCGAGCAGTTTGTTCGAGTGATGAAGGGTTACGGCATCGATGTCATTCATACCGCCTGGTGAGTGCGTCAATCTACTCGCGTTAGACTCGCATTCCGTTTTGTGTGTCACTCGAGGTGGGAGCGTTTTCATCAAGGCCGGTTCGGTGTTTCGAGAGGTCACGGATGACACGCGCATCTTCCTATTGCCATTGCTTGAGCGAAGGTACGAGTCGGTGGTTCAGGAGTTGAAGCTGAAGGAGGCTGAGCTTGGGCTACCGTTGGCTCATCTAATGGCTCAAATCAATCTCTCTGAACTGCCCTTCTCTGCGTTCGCTATGCGCAGCGATTATTGGCTTGGTCTTGCTTTGGGTTGGATTTCCCAGATGGGAACAAGTGCATACAGGGAGCTCCTGTCTGGGGTGGTGGAAGCAAAGTGGGTGTCGCAGCGAAACAGGCAGAAGGCGTTCAAGCTGCTTAGCGGTAAGTATTCAGCTTGAACTCGGCCCCTGGGCAGCGGCTGGCTGAGGCGGGGACGCAGCCTGCGTTGGGTTTCCAGCACCAGTACACCGAACCCGGCAGCGGGAACGTGAACATGGGTGCGCGGTGGTATCAGCCGGACACGGGCACGTTCGCCAGTCGCGATACCGCAGGCCTGGACCCACGGGACCTGAACAACAGCAACCGCTACGCCTATGCGAGCGCAGACCCGCTGGCGAATGGTGATCCGTCGGGACACTTCAGCTGTCGGGGCGGTTTCACGTGGGGTGGTCGTGGTCTGGGTGGGCTTGCTGGTTCCTATATTGGCGGTCCGTTCGGTTCTCGGGTGGGTAGTGCGTTTGGTGGGTGGCTTGGCGGGGGGTTGGCTTCGTGGATTTGCGATACACCAGCGCCTCAGTCCTCTTCTTACGATCCTTCCAGAGATCCGCACTACTACGAGGTTGATACCAACCTCGTTGACGAGGTCGCGTGGCTTGTCCATCGGACCACTCCAAAGCGGAAGATCCCGAGTCCGCGCGGCGGTTCCCCAGGAAGTCCGGACATCTGGATGCCTTTGGGTGGTGGTATAGGCGTCGCTGTCGGCGGCGGAGTGGCTGCGGCCAAAGCGGCTGCCCAAGCGGCTTACCAGGCGTGGCTGCAGGCCAGGCGACAGCGCGTCATCGATGACGTCAACACACCCCACGCCCGACCGCCCAAGACGGACACCATCGTCGACAGCATCCGCAAAGCCATTGACGCCGCCAAACGAACGATCATCGACCTCGGCGTCATACACCCAGAAGGCGGAGAACCAACCCCCTACGAACCAGAAACCAACCACGGAATCGACCAACCCGGCCCTCTACCACCAGCCACAGCCCACCTCGAAGACTCGTGTGCTGATGGGGCGCGGCCGAAGACCGACGGCAGCCGCAGCGCCCAGGTTTGGGCATGTGGAACTGGTGCAAACGCCGCGAATCATGCGAAGTTTTTGGAACAGTTAAAAGTTGCCGAACTGGCGAATCCGCTCATTGATTATTTGAGAGAAACTGGCAAATTGCCGCCAAATTACGTAACGAAAGAGAAAGCTGAGGCGGCTGGTTGGCGGCCTGGTAAATCAATCGGACACTATATTCAGGGTGCTCAAATTGGTGGTGACCCGTTTAAGAACTTAGATGGCAAGCTTCCTGTCGCTTCTGGTCGTCTTTGGTACGAGGCTGATGTTGGACTCAGCAGCCGCATTGGTCGAAATAAGCAGCCGGGATGGAGGCTCTTGTGCTCAAGTGATGGTCTAGCGTATGTTACTATAGACCATTATGAAAGCTTCTACAGGATTTCGAATTGGAGGTAAGTTGTGGGTGTTGTAGTGCTTAATGGGAGGAAAATCCGAACGCTGCGAGATTTTCATTCTCAGATGTCAAACATGTTGGGTTTCGGTCCGTATTATGGAAATAATTTTGACGCCCTCTGGGATCGACTTAGTCGCGACGTGGAGCGCCCTGTTCATATTCGTTGGGAGCATGCTTCCTGTAGTCGTTCCGCTCTTGGTGAAGAGTTATTTAATAAAATAGTTAGCATTTTTAATGATTTAACCATAGAGGATAGAAGCCTAGATCCATCTGAACGATTTACCTTTGAGGTTCTTGAACGCGGTCCGCTAACGCATTGATGATCTTGGCGTGAGTGTGATGGGTTATGTCGGATGAGTTATGGCTGCGGATCGATTCGTTGCCGGATTGGCAAGTGTTGCCGGGTATTGTTTGTGCTCTACACCAGGGCGGGTAAGAGGAGCTGCCGCAGAAGCTGGGTTCGGCTCCGATATGACATGCTGGCGGTGATTGCGGACTGGTCCGGGGCGGGGGTGTTTGTCCGGCTGCACGAGGTGCTGCTGGCCGAACCGCACGCGGCGGCGATCTCCCGGGCGTGTAGATGCTTCGCAGGTAAGTAAAGGGAGGGGCCGAGTACGGGGCCCGAGTCCGGGCGAGAAGCGACGAAACCGGCTCCACGCATTAAGAGCTCCTGACACGTTGTTTTGGTGAGTCGGCGCCAGTAGATGAGGCTGGTGGCGAGGGCGAGGAAGCCGTGGTGGATGTCGGTGCGGCGTTCCCAGTGGGTGGCCAGACGGCGGAACTGGTGTAAGAGTGCGAGGGTTTGCTCGACGCCCCAGCGCACGGTCTGGTTGTTGTCGCGGGTGCCGCGTCGGCTGATGAGAGGTCGGATACCGCGTCTTTGGAGCAGATCTCGGTCTCTGTCGTGGTCGTCGCCGCGGTCGGCGACCAATGCGTCGGGTTTACGGCGGGGCCGTCCCCGCCGTCCGCGCACCGGTGGGATCGCCTCTAACAGCGGGATGAGCTGGGTGATGTCATTGCGGTTGCCGCCGGTCAGGGTTACCGCCAGCGGGATACCGCCACCGTCGCAGATCAGGTGGTGCTTTGAGCCGGTCTTGCCCCGATCGACCGGGCTCGGGCCGGTGTCGGGCCCCCCTTTTTTGGCCCGTACGTGGGAGGCGCCCACGCAGGCCCGGGACCAGTCGATCGCCGCTGCGGCATTCAGTTCGGCCAGCAACACCTCATGCAACTTGGCGAATACCCCGGCTTCCTGCCAGTCCCGCAGCCGCCGCCAGCAGGTCATCCCCGAGCCGAACCCCAACTCCTGCGGCAGGTCTTCCCCTCCAATGCCGGTGTAGAGCACGAACAGGATGCCCTGCAGCACCGCCCGATCCGGCAGCGGCTTGGGCCCTGTCCTGGCGGCTGGACGTACCGGCAACAACGGCTCGATCCGCTCCCACAACTCCTCCGAGACCACCCACGGCACAACCACACCAAGATCATCTCAACCCAAGATCACCAACGTGTCAGGAGCTCTAAGGTCGAGACGTTCAACCGGCCATAGTTGTGGAATGTGTGACGGGTAAGGGATTCTCCGTCGGCAATGACGACGACGGCGCCAGCGGCCGTGTTCTCGAGTATTCGTATACGCCGCGGGGGACGTTGGCGTCGCGCACGGCCGGTGGTGTGTCGACGTTGGTGGAGTTCAACGCGTTCGACGAGTTGGTCGCCGATGGTGGGACCGACTACCGCTATGACGCGTTGAATCGGTTGGTCAGTGCCGGTGGGATCGCTTTGTCCTATGTGGGGTCAGGGATCAAGGTCGCCTCGGATGGTCAGGGTGAGTACACGTACACGCCGGGTGGGTTGCCGTTGGGGGTGGCCCAGGGTGGTGTGTCGGCGTTGGCGTGGACGGATGTGCACACCGATCTGGTGGGGTTGGTCGATCCGGGTACGGGTGTGTTGGCGGGTTCGCGGTCGTTCAGCCCGTTCGGGCAGCGGCAAGCTGAGGCGGGAACGCAGCCGGCGTTGGGTTTTCAGCATCAGTACACCGACCCCGACAGCGGGAACGTGAACATGGGTGCGCGGTGGTATCAGCCGGACACGGGCACGTTCGCCAGCCGCGACACCGCAGGCCTGGACCCACGGGACCTGAACAACAGCAACCGCTACGCCTACGCCAGCGCAGACCCGCTCGGGCGCATTGATCCGAATGGTTATTTCTCCTGGAGTGGGCTCTGGGAGGGCATCAAGGAGATCAGCGGTTACAACGATGCGGTCCGTTGTATTGGTGGTTCGTGGAGTGGTTGTGCCTGGGCTGCGGCGGGTCTGATCCCGGTCAGCAAAATCGGTAAGGGATTCAAGGTCGTCACGGGTGGGAAAGCGGCCACCAAGGGGAAGAAGGCTGACTCACTTCCGAAGGCGGACCCGCCGAAACCGCTGACCAGTGCGCAACTGAAGGGAATCTTCGACAGCTGGACCAGCGGTTGGCGGAATCTGACCAAGACGTTGAAGGCTGCGGTGAAACGCGCGGTCTCGCTCTGCGGTGGACGCTGTGGTGTCGCGGTAGCACGTGCAGTCAATGGCGTGCTGGGCAAGGGTGCCGTGCGGGTTGGTTCACGGGCGGAGGCGCATGCTGCTGCGGCCGCGATGTCGGCCGCGAGGTCGTCGGACGCGGCTGCGGCTGCTGCGGCGCGCGCTGCGCGGGTGCGTCGCGATGTATTGGCTCCGCACAAACGTCCGGAGCCGACTCGCACATTGTCGCCGGAGATTCGCAAACGTCTTGATGCCGTGCAGAACGAGAAGCCCATCGATCTGGGTGTGGTCGTTCCAAGATCGAGTGCGGATGATTTCGCCGATGCGATTACCACGCATGTTCCGATCAGCGCACCGAGGGGAGGCCCTTCCCCAGGGACGGGCAGGGGCGACTTCGAGTGGAGTGCGTCGTGTACGTCGAACAGTTTCGTGCCGGGCACGAAGGTGGTGATGGCGGACGGGTCGACCAAGCCGATCGAGGAGGTCGAGCTCGGTGACTACGTGTTGGCTACCGATCCGGAGACCGGGGAGTCGGTGTCGCGGAAGGTGACGGCCACGATCACTGGTGAGGGCGAGAAGACGCTTATCGAGGTCACCGTCGATATCGATGGTGAGGCTGGGGATGCGGTGGAGACCATCACCGCCACCGACGGTCATCCGTTCTGGGTTGCGGACCTGGAAGAGTGGGTTCCGGCCGGGGAGTTGCGGAGTGGTGACTGGCTACGCACCGGCTCCGGCAGTTGGGTCCAAGTCCAGAATATCGACACTCGGACCGCGCATCAGCGGGTCCACAACCTCACCGTCGACGACTTCCACACCTATCATGTGGTGGCGGGCGAGACACCGGTCCTCGTCCACAACTGCGGCGGTACTATTGAGCCAAGTTTGGTGAGGTTCTCCCAAGATTCTGTCAGCCCTCGATTCAGCTCTGGAGAGACCATTGAGCAGACAGCTGCCGCGTTGAGGTCTGGTTATCTCAAGGCAAATGATCTGCCAACGGTGCGACTGACTGTCAAAGGAGGGCAGGTGTATGCGCTCGACAACAGAAGGCTCGTGGTCTTCCAGAAGGCTGGTACACCAATGCCATTTCGTATGGCGACGTCTGACGAGGTGGCTAATGAAGCGTGGAAGTTCACTACAAGGAATGAGGGACGGTCAATCATGATTAACTACTTCGATCCGCTGGAGTGGACGCCATGATATGGCATGATGACGCCTTGAACCAGGTGCAAAATCGCGAAGACCTAGCTCGGTTCCTGATTGATCTGGCAGAACAGATTCGAGACGGTAGACTCGCGATTGAGAACGCTGCAACCGTTGACTTTGTCGACTCGGCTGGGCGGTGGGCGCGTTCGATGGACGGGTTCTTCAGCAACGTGATAGGAGAGTCAGTTCCCGAGACTCCGGACTGGGCGATGGTTGCCGCGATGTTTCGGGCTGCGCTCGTGTACGAATAGTTCTTCGGTCCATTTCGCGATGAGAGATTCCATTGCATGTCCTCGTTGTGATCAGGGTTCGGTTGATCAATGCAGGGTTTTGTCAACGCAGAGCGTAATTTGGGTATGTGATGAATGTGAGGCGCTATGGTGGTCTAGGGAAGATGTGGGGGTTTCGTCTTTTGCTGACCTTTCCGTGGTGCTTGAAAGTATGGGCGTTAGGGTTTCTTGGGATCAGCTAAAACCCTTACTGAATTAAGAGTCCCTAACACATTCGGTTTAGGAGTCTGCGCCAGCAGATGATGCTGGTGGCGAGGGCGAGGAGGCCGTGGTGGATGTCGGTGCGGCGTTCCCGGCGGGTGTCCAGGCGGCGGAACTGACGCAGCAGCGCGAGGGTTTGCTCGACAACCCAGCGCACGGCCTAGTTGTGTCACAGGTGCCGCGTCGACTGGTCAACGGGCGGATACCGCGCTGACGTAGCAACTGGCGGTGTTTTCGTGGTCGTAGCCGTGGTCGGAAAGACCACGGCGGGCTTGCGGCGTGGCTCAAAATGCGAACTACTCCCCAGGTGATCGAGGGGGTAGCAGTGCCGATCCAGCGGTATATTGGTATAGGGGCAAGGTGGAGTACGCGGCAATTTAGTTACAGTCCGAACTTGAATTACTCGAAAGTTGATGGCCGCGCCGAATTCGAAAGGCAAGCTTGGCTAGAGGCGCGCCGCCAGCGGATTATTGACGATGTCAACACGCCTCACGCTAAACCCCCTAAGACGAAAAGCATTGTTGACAGTATTCAGAGGGCTATCGAGCTCGCTAAAAGTACCATAATCGACCTCGGTGTTATTAACCCATATTCGAACGATGATTGTAGCTCCATCCCCTTGGGTGTTACAATTTCTGCGCATGGAATGTGAAATTTGCTCTAGATGTCACAATGGTCAATAGGAAAAGGTGAGCTGAGGTGTCTGTGGCGGAGTTGGCGCGATGGGCAAATGTCTCGTATCCGCAGGCGCCGGGTGAGGTTGACTGGAATAATGTCTCTGAAGAGCTTCGCGCTCTGATGCCAAGTGATTATCGAGAAATGATCGACACGTTCGGGGGTGGGAGTTTCGACCGGCATATTTGGATTCACTCACCTCGAGGGCGAGGGGAGCCTTATGATCTTGTGTCCGGGGCGATCGAGCGGGAAATGGCGCTGGAACTCCTCTGGGAAGCTGGGGAGGAGGTTCCTGCTGCGATCGACCGGGAAAACGACAGGCTGATCGCCTGGGCAAGCACTGGTGACGGTGAGTACCTCTACTGGCTAGTGCCCGAGAAGAATGACTCTCAGGTCCGTCGGCGGATTGCGGTTCAGGATTATGACGGAGACTGGGAGTTCTTCGATTTTTCGTGCACCGAGTTCTTGCTCCGATGGATCAATGGGCAACTCGATACGAATTTGATATCCAGTGCATTCGCGGAGTTTGAGCACTCGTTTATTCGTTATTGAGTCTTGGTTCATGGCGGAGGGTTGCTGTGGGGAGATGTGTGCCCGTCAGCCCAAGGCAGATATCCCCGCGTGTTTGAACTCATGGGCCGATTTTGACCGGGTTCTCGCGCTAACCTTGATGAGGCGTGGTGGAAACTGCATAGTATGCCGCCAAATTGAAGAATTGCTAGAGGGTCTGCCGTCACTTCCCGTTGGTCGTAGTCGATGTGACTTTGGTAGCTAGGAGCTCGCCTTTGCGGAGGCAATTTCGCGTGGCGCGTGCAGCCGGTCGGTTCGGGTGGTGCCGAGGGCTGATGGGCGTCTGCCTCAGTAAACGGGCGGAGCATTTGGGCGTGGTGTAGTGCTCTTGATGTTCTGGGCGATGTTGCGGGGCAGTTCGTCTTCGCGGACAGTCTGCGCGAGGGCAAACTTGGGACCCGAGTACACGTAGGTCACGGTCGAGGGGACACCTGTTCTGACGGTACGGGTGGTGTTGGTCGTGAACCCATCTAGCAAGGGGTCCATTCATCTGTCATGTCGGCTGTCGAACTGGTGCAGCAAGTTGGAAGAGGTTCAGTGCGCCGATTGATTTGGGTGTGGTGTCGCCCGAGTCGAGTGCGGACGATTTCGCCGATGCGATCCGGCCGGGGAGTTGCAGCGTGGTAACTGGTTGCGCACCGGCTCCGGCAGCTGGGTCCAAGTCCAGAGCATCGACACCCGCACCGAAGCGCAGCGGGTCCACAACCTCACCGTCGACGAACTCCACACCTACCATGTGCTCGCGGGGGCCACACCGGTCCTCGTCCACAACTGCAACGCGAATGGTGAAGCTGAAGTCAGAATCCCTGCATGGGCTACAGGTGCAGAGGTACAGCAATTCGCAGACTACGTAGACGCAGCCAATGACGCTATTGCGCGGGGTCTGATATCGCCCACGGGCCGGGTTTCTACCGCGGGTTCCATCAGAAGGGAGGCAGCCCGTGCGGCAGCGAACGAGCGGCGCCGAGCTGCGGCGGCGGGAACTCCCTACTTTGGTGTCGCCGGGCATGCTCCGGATGCGATGTGGTTGGGCCATGGGATGCCTCCAACCTGGATCGATATGACGAAGCGGGTGAATAGTAGTCTTTCTGCCCAGGGGCAACGCTGCCCCGTGGGGTGCAGTCCTAAGAGGTTCGTGCTGGTGGATAACAGGGGTGGCGGTGTCTGATTGGTCGGCGCTTCTTGCGGAAATGGAAACGGCTAAGCGTAGGCTGGCGGCTCATGACCGAGACGGACTCTGGCGTCATGAGTCGCGTCGGCCTCCAGCAGCGCCGGAGCGGATCGCGGAGATCGCTACAGTGACGCACTGTCCTGTGGACCCTGAGTATGCCGATTTCCTGCGACATGCGGATGGTTGGCCCGCTGTCCTGCAGGACATCGACCTGTTTGGGACGGGAGACTACGGCAGCGACGCTTACATGGAGGCCGAGGAACTTGTGCGTGTGATCGAGGATGAGGCAGAGATCAAGCGAGGGGAAGGTTTCTCCCGCTTGATTCCCATCGGCGCGTCGCGAACAGACATCGACATCCTTGTCATGCCGTGTATGGCAGAGTCAAAACGGCCAGCAGAGATTATATGGCTTGCAGGTGGGGAAGTCGAGAGATATCGAACCTTCTCGGAGTTCTTCCGGGGGATGATTGCCGAGAACCATGCGGAGGCAGATGCTCTAGCGTGAACACGCCAAAGTTCACCCACCGAATTATAATCAGCGGTAATTTGAATTCCCGCCAGTTTCCCTGGACTGGAATTCTATCTAGGGTGGCGGGAATATTTTTCCACGGTCACGACGGCTGGGAGTTGAGGGTGGAATAGTGATTTTCCGAAACTTTCTGCAGTGAAGAAAAATTCACAATTTCCGGGAAGTAGGTGCGAGCAGCAGGTCTGGGCCGTCGGAGACGTGGCGTGCTGGGTTGAGTGGAGTGCGTCGTGTCCGACGTCGAGCAGTTTCGTGCCGGGCACAGAGGTGGTTGATGGCGGGTGAGACGAGTGTTTGATGTATGGATAGATAGGTGGTGACTGTGGGGCCGACCCTGTTGTTCAGGTCGGCCCCACAGCCGTTCCATCTACCGTTGGGGTATGGTCCTCGCAGGCTAAAGTGCCTGCCGAGCCGGGCTGTCAGTTTTGCGAAGGAGCGCAGGTGAGTTTTGGCCTGGTGTTCTGGTATCAGGAATCGATCCCAACCTCCAACCTCAGAGGAGGCCTCCCATGTTTACGATCAGCTGGCAGATGGCCTTACGGGTATCGTTGAAGAAAGTCCTGTTATCGGGGATTTCCATAGATCTGTGATCTCTGTGTTTCCAGATCTCACGGAGCAGAACATGAACGAGTCGCCATGGGCTTCTCCGATTTACGTCACCAGTGAGTGCGTAATCGTTGCTATCTCCGGTTCGCGTTCGAGTGAAGTCTCCTCACTCTTGCTTGATCTGCATCGAACCATGGGTTAATTGCGCATGATCCGCAGAATCAAATAGTTTATGGAATTAGCGGAAGGGAGTAGGTCGCCGAAAATCCAGGGGGAGGCGCGCCGCCGAAAGCGTCCCCAGGGTCGCTGCGGGAGCGCTTGGCGGCAGAAGCTGAGGGCAACGTCAGCGTATGAGGATTCTGCGGTGTGACGCTCCGTTGCTGTCGCCTTTGGTCGTCTCTGTGAACTCCAAGCTGTCGAGTATTGAGGGGGTCGATTGTTCGGCGTCGAATAGTTTCGTGCCGGGCACGAAGGTGGTGATGGCGGACGGGTCGAGTAAGCCGATCGAGGAGGTCGAGCTCGGTGACTACGTGTTGGCTACCGATCCGGAGACCGGGCAGACGGTGTCGCGGAAGGTGGTGGCCACGGTCACCGGTGAGGGGAAGAGGGGCTGGTCGAGGTCACCGTCGACGTCGATGGTGCGGCTGGTGAGGCGACAGAGATGATCACTGCCACCGATGGGCATTCGTAATCTAGTGACCCAGGGGAAGAGGGCGAACAACGGGCCCATTTCTGACCTTGAAGATGCGATCGCGGCTCACGTCCGAAACAGTGGGAACAGTATTCTGATGAGCGTAACTCCTGAGTATGCAAACGGTGGGGTTGTTCCGAGTCATATCTTGATCGAGGCTGTGGATGGCTACGGATGGTCTGTTCGTGAAAGAATTCCAAACTTGTAGGGAGAAATGGAAGATCTGGAACTTCTGATGGCCGCTTGCCCTCCGCCTGATAGGGTGAGGTCGAGTAGTCCCGGAGAAAAGCTTGTGGGTACTGATAGGATCCCCTTGGATCATCGGAGGTTGATTGGCGCGTACGGTGTCGGCTGCTTCGATGATTTCCTGTGGATTTACGAAGAAGGGGCTGTCAACCCGTTCCTTGATATTAATCTCAGGACTGAATCTGCGAGAAGTGGTCTTAGTGCGCCCGCCAGGGGGGATTTTGGCGACTTCCTCTCGTCATTAAGTGTTACGGTGGATGATTTAATCCAGTGGGGTGGAACGGATAATGGCGACATGCTTCTTTGGGTCCCTGTCGGTGGGACTTGGCCAGTGCTTGCAGTTGGGCATCGTCCGCTCCAGTACTTGATGTTGCCTATATCCTCCACGCGGTTCATTCACGACTTATTGACGCGAAAACTAGTCACATCCATTTTCCCTCCGGACTTCCCGAGTGGCGAAGTTTCCTTCATAGTTGAGAATCGAGAAAATTGAATCCCTGTCAAGTGTGATCTGACAGGGCCTTGGTGCTGTGGCGGCAGTAGCTGACGGCAACGTCAATGTATGAGGGTTTTGAAGTGTGGCGCTCTATTGCTGTCGCCATTGGTTATTTCTGTGAACTCCAGGCTGTCGAGTACTGAGTGCGTCGTGTACGTCGAACAGTTTCGTGCCGGGCACGAAGGTGGTGATGGCGGACGGGTCGGCCAAGCCGATCGAGGAGGTCGAGCTTGGTGACCGGGTTCTCGCCACCGATCCGGAGACCGGGGAGTCGGTGTCGCGGAAGGTGACGGCCACGATCACCGGTGAGGGGCAGAAGCGGCTGGTCGAGGTCACCGTCGATATCGATGGTGAGGCTGGGGATGCGGTGGAGACCATCATCGCCACCGACGGGCATCCGTTCTGGGTTGCGGACCTGGAAGAGTGGGTTCCGGCCGGGGAGTTGCAGCGTGGTGACTGGTTGCGCACCGGCTCCGGCAGCTGGGTCCAAGTCCAGAATATCGACACTCGGACCGCGCATCAGCGGGTCCACAACCTCACCGTCGACGACCTCCACACCTACCATGTGCTCGCGGGGGCCACACCGGTCCTTGTCCACAACTGCAATTGGGAAGCGTATGGCAACGCCAGTGCGGACGCACACTACGACAAGCATGTACTCGGCATGGACGATGATGGCAATCTGACCCGAACTCCTGATATGCCTGAATACGATACCGACGACGGGTTCGATAGATACGTTGCGGATTCTAAGGCGCTCATGTGCCCCGGTTCGTGCCCGGTTGGAGTTCGGGAGGGTGCGCGAAGCGATGGCACGCTGATCAGGTACGAGTTGAGTACTGGCAAGCTAGGCATGAAGAGAGGCGGAAAAATTGTGACCTATTTCCGCCCCGAAGACGAAATCAAATACTTTGAACGTGAGGTGACTCGATGACTCATCCTCATAGCGATTTCCGTGTCGCCTTCGTCGACTTCTTCAAGAAAACGGGTCGGTTGCGGGATGTCAAGCCAGAGGCGCTACTGGCTCGCTGGGAAGAATTCGTTGATAAGTGCGAGCGTGGCTACCCAAACGATGCTCAAGACTACACCAATGAACTGACAGCCCGGGACTCGCTGGAGCAAGCAATGGAATCAGAGGAACTGCAAGTGTTTCCTGAACTGTCGAAGCTCTGCGCGAGAGTTGAAGTGGCTGATGCACGATTCCGTCCTATGTTGATCCCGGATGTGTTCCCTCGAATGGACAGGAAGTTGTGGTGGGCGCGTGGCATGGTGCGATATGGGCGGAAGCGTTTGGTGGAAAGTTTGCGTCGAGAATACGGTATTGAGATCGACGAGATGGAATGACCCGATAACCGAGGGAGCGAACCAGTAGCCTCGCCGGGGCCGTCTGGCGAAGCTACTGCGAGGCCTATTCACGCGGGAAGATAGGCGTTCGTTGAGCGGCGTGTCGACGTAGGCGACGGCCCATTTATTGCGAGAATTGGGTTACCACACTCAAATCACACAAAAATGGGCCGTCTGACATGTATTATACCACTGGGCTCTCGCGAGAGAGAATCGCGGATCTCTGCGCTTCGATTCACGCCGAGGCGGCGGGTGGACGTGGTGGGTGGCTGCCGATTCTCGGTTTGTTCCAGTCCGTCGTCGTCACGCTGACCTATCTCCGTCGCAATCGGGTTCAGGCTGAGCTGGCGGAAACGTACGCAGTCTCCCAGTCGACCATCAGTCGGGCGATCACGAGCCTGACTCCACTGATTGCCCGGTTATTGAACCCGTACGTGCCAACGGCGGACGAGTTCGACGGGACTGTCCAGCACGTCGTGGACGGCACACTGCTTCCGTGCTGGTCATGGGCCTCACGCCCAGATCTGTACTCCGGCAAGCACAAGACCACGGGAATGAATGTGCAGGTGGCCTGCACGCTCGACGGACGGATCGCCTGGATTTCCGACCCGACTCCCGGAAACAGACACGACACTCACTGCCTCGGCAAGCCTGACATCCTGTCGGCAGGAAATCCGGCGAACTGGATCGGAGACAAAGGGTATGTCGGCAACCACATCATCACCCCGATCAAGAAACCCGCCTACCGGGAACTTCTTGACTGGGAGAAAGAATTCAACACGCAGCTCAACAAGATCCGCTGGGTTGTCGAGCAGGCAATCGCTGACCTCAAAGTCTGGAGAATCCTCCACACAGACTATCGCCGACCAATCACAACGTTCAACACGACAATATCCGCAGTTATCGCCCTATACTTCTACGCGGCCGCGTGAATAAACCTCTGCGATAGGTGACGACTTCGTCGGAACTGACAGCCTTGGTCGTCCTTGGGCTGTCGAGGACGGTGTTAAGAGTGACGGCCAAGCCGGTGATGAGGTGGAAATCCTCACCGACACCGATGGGCATCCGTTCTGGGTTCCGGACCTGGAAGAGTGGGTGCCGGCCGGGGAGTTGCAGAGTGGTGACTGGTTGCGCACCGGCTCCGGCAGCTGGGTCCAAGTCCAGAATATCGACACTCGGACCGCGCATCAGCGGGTCCACAACCTCACCGTTGACGAGCTCCACACCTATCACATCTTCGCCGGCGAGACACCGGTCCTCGTCCACAACTGCAACGGGGCACTCCTGATCTAATCTACAAGCCCGACTGGTCGCCGGAGCAGATTGCAGCAGACGAGGAAAAGGTTGCTGTTCTGAATGCTGGTCCATAACTCGTTGTGACGAAGATTCAACGCTCAGGAAGCGCTGCTGATGTCTGGCGCCGAGCTGGAAAGCAGATTACGGCGTCGAAAGCTAGTTCTGAGAGTTGTGTTCGTAGCGCGAGTGTGCACGTATCTGACCAATTGATGCTGGTGAGCAGTATCGGAAGTCCAGCTCAACGACGTTCCACCACCTGGTGACTGGCCGCCGCCTTCCGCCCGGACGGGACCGCTTGGCCGTGTCAGACTGTTTCTCGTGCGAAGCGTCGCAGCGCGCGCTCTGGCGTTGGTGCGCGCGAGTCATCCCGAGCCGTCCGTCGTGGTCACCGCCGTTGCCGTGGGGTTGGCCGTCAGTACCGGACGAGATGGGGCGGGTGTCGTGGCGGTCGCGGTGGCGGTGTTGTCCGGGCAGTTGTCGGTGGGCTGGCTGAACGACGTCCTCGACGCGGATCGTGATCGGCTCGCTGGGCGGATCGACAAACCCGCCGTCACTCGAACGGTGTCCCGTCGCGCTCTGGCCGTGGCGACCATCGTCGCGACGCTCGTGTGCGTTCCCGCGTCGTTCGCTTCGGGGCCGGCCGCTGGGGCGGTGCACGTGCTGGCCGTGGCGTCGGCCTGGACCTACAACCTCGGCCTCAAGTCGACCCCGCTGTCCGTGCTGCCCTACGCGCTGTCGTTCGGGCTGTTGCCGACCTTCGTGGTGCTCGGGCTGCCCGGTGCGCCCGCGCCGCCGTGGTGGTTGCCCGCCGTCGGCGCCCTGCTCGGCGCGGGCGCGCACTTCACGAACGTGCTGCCCGACCTGGCGGCGGACGCGGCGACCGGGATCCGGGGACTGCCGCACCGGCTCGGGTCCGTCGGCAGCCGGACGGCGGCGGCGGTGCTGCTGCTCGCCGCGTCCGTCGTGCTCGCGGTGACCGCGCCGGTGGTGCCGCTCGTGGCGATCGGTGTTCCCGTGGTCGCGGCGGCGGTGTTGGCGGCCGGTCTTGCCCGCGGGCGTCGAGACGGGTCGCGGGCGGCGTTCCGTGCGGTGCTCGTGGTCGCTCTGCTCGACCTCGCGTTCCTGCTCACCGCCGGTCACACCATGGTGGCGTGAGCATTCACCGTGACGGTTCTCGAAGCCAGCCGGTGATCTCGCGATCGGCCACACTGAATCGGTGCTCGCTTCTCCGGACGTCCGAACGCGGTCTCGCGCGGTGTCGCGCCGACGCCGCAACGATCCGGCGCAGTACGACGACCTCGCGGGCGAGTGGTGGCGGCCCCGAGGCGCGTTCGCGGCGCTGCACTGGCTGGCAGCGGCGCGAGGGGCCCTGGTGCCGCCCGCCGAACGCCCCGGCGCCGTGCTGGTCGACCTCGGGTGCGGTGCGGGCCTGCTGGCCCCGCACGTGGCGGGCAAGGGCTATCACCACGTCGGCGTGGACCTCGGCGCCCCGGCGCTCGCCGAAGCCGCGCGGCACGGCGTGACCGCCGTGCGCGGTGACGTGCTGAGCGTGCCCCTGGCCGACGGGTGCGCCGACGTGGTCAGCGCCGGGGAAATTCTCGAACACGTTGCCGACCTGCCGAAAGCCGTCGCCGAAGCGTGCCGGCTGCTCCGCCCCGGCGGGCTCCTCGTGATCGACACCATCGCCGCGACGGCGGTGGGCCGGTTTCTGATGGTGACCGTGGCCGAGCGCGTGCCCGGCGGGCCTCCTCCGGGCATCCACGACCCGGCGCTGTTCGTCGACCGCGCCGTGCTCGTGCGGGAGTGCGCCGCCCACGGGGTGAATCTGCGGCTGCGGGGGATCGGACCACACCTCACCGACGTCGTGCGGTGGCTGGCGGGCCGTACCGACCACGTGCGCATGCGCCCCACGGCGTCGACGGCGACGCTCTTCCAGGCGGTGGGACGGCGGCGATGACACGCACCGAACGCACGAGCCCACTGACGGCGGCGCGGGAGCTGGCTCCGGTGCTGGCGCGCCGCGCACCGGAGTACGACGAGGCGGGGACGTTCCCGCAGGCCGACTTCGACGACCTGCGCGCGGCGGGGCTGCTGGGACTCATGGTGCCCACGCGGCTGGGCGGTGCCGGCGCGAGCTTCGCCGACTACGTCGACGTCGCCGCCGCGCTGGCCACCGGCGCGGGCGCCACCGCACTGATCTTCAACATGCACGCGTCGGTGACGGGCGCGTTGGCGCACACTCCCGACGACGTCGCCAGGGCGATGGGAGCGCCGCCGAGCTACTTCGTCGCCCGCGACCGCGTGCTTGCCGACGCGGCGGCCGGGGCCCTGTATGCCGTGGCCATGAGCGAACGCGGCGCGGGATCCCGGCTGTCGCAGGTGACGACGCGCTACGCGCGGACGGCCGACGGGTTCCGGATCACCGGGTCGAAGGCGTTCGTGTCCGGCGCCGGACACGCCGACGCGTATCTCGTGGCGGCGCGCGCGGCCGAGGCGGAGTCGGACGGTGAGCCGGTCGTGTCGTACTTCCTCGTCCCGGCCGGTGCCGGGGTGACCGTCGAACCGACGTGGAACTCGCTGGGCATGCGGGCCACCGGCAGCCACGACCTCCACCTCGACGTCACCGTGCCCGCGGACGCCCTGCTCGGGGGAGTGGAGGGACTCACGCTCCTGCTGGCACAGGTGATGCCGCACTGGCTGGTCGCCTCCTACGCCGCCGTGTACGTCGGCGTGGCGCGGTCGGCCGTCGACGCCGCCTCGGCACACCTCACCGAACGGGGCCTGCAGCACCTGTCCGCCGCGCGCGCTCGCCTCGGGCGCGCCGACGCGGCGGTGGCC
>NZ_CM001466.1:367810-450765 GCF_000231055.2 Saccharomonospora azurea NA-128
TGGCGGAGGCCGCGCGCCGCGTCGACGCCGACCCCGGTGCGGAGGAGACCCGGCGCTGGGCGTGGCGGGCGAAACTGCTCGCCGGTGACACGGCCGCGCAGGTCGCGACGAGCATGCTGGAGGCGGCGGGCACGTCGGCCACGCGCCGCGGTCACGCCCTCGAACGGATCTACCGCGACGCCCGCTGCGGCGCGCTGCAACCGCCGACATCCGACGTCTGCGCCGACTGGCTCGGCGTCGCCGCGCTGGACGGCGATCCGGACCGGGACACGGCAGTTCCCCGATGGTGACGGCCGCCCGCGTCACCGGGTTCGGGAACGCGACACCCGAGTGCGTCGAGCAGGAAGCGCTCTGGGAGGGCTTCTTCGCCCGGCACTTCGCGGGCGCGCGAGCGGCGGGGCGGGTGTTCCGATCCGCTCGGGTGCGGCGACGGCACGCCGCCGTGAACCCGCTGGTCGAGGACGTGTCGACGTGGTCCACCGGGGCGCGGATGCGGCGCTACGCGCAGGAAGCGCGTCCGCTGGGGCTGGGCGCCGTGTCCGCCGCGCTCGCCGACAGCGGGCTCGCCGCCGAGGACGTCGGCCTGCTCGCGGTCGCCTCCTGCACCGGCTACACGACTCCTGGGCTGGACATCCTCGTCACCGCCGAGCTCGGGATGCCACTCGACGTGCAGCGGCTGGCGATCGGCCACATGGGCTGCTACGCGGCGATCCCCGGGCTGGGTGCCGTCTCGGACTTCGTGGTGGCGCGGGAGAAGGCGGCGGTGCTGCTGTGTCTGGAACTGACCTCGCTGCACCTGCAACCGCCCGTCGAAGACCTCGACCAGGCGGTGGCGCACTCCCTGTTCAGTGACGCGGCGGCCGCGGTGGTCGTGCAGCCGGGACGCGGCGACGGCGGGCTCGCGATCGTGGACGTCGCGGCGCTGACGGATCCGGCGGGTGCCGACCACATGACCTGGGATGTCACCGACCTCGGATTCCGCATGGGCCTCTCGCCGCGCGTGCCCGACGTGCTGGCGCACCACGTCGGCCCGATGATCACGGAACTGCTCGGGCGGCACGGTCTCACCACGGCGGACGTCGACGCGTGGGCGGTGCACCCCGGGGGCCCGCGCATCCTCGACGCGGTGGGCGAGGGGCTGGCACTGCCCGAGGAGGCTCTTTCCGCGTCGCGGCACGTGCTGGCCGAGCACGGCAACTGCTCGTCGGCCACCGTGCTGCTCGTGCTGGAGGCGCTCCGCCACGGAGGGCGGCCTCGCGCGGGCCGGTACGCGGTCGCGATGGCGTTCGGTCCTGGCCTGACGCTCTACGCCGCCCTGCTGCGGGCGTGCTGATATGGCGGGTCGTGTGCAGTCGTTGACCGAGGGCAACGTGTGTTCGGGTTCACCGCTCTGGACCCGATCGTTTTCTTGAATCATTCCAGAAAAGTTGCCAACCTGGACTCATGCGACCCTCCCACCACGACTTGCTCCGCGACGCCGGACTGCGGGTGACCGCGGCCCGGTTGGCAGTGCTGGACGTGGTCGAAGGCCGTCCCCACGCCGACGCGGACACCGTTCGCGCCCGGGTGGTGGATCGGCTGGGGACGGTGTCGACGCAGGCGGTCTACGACATCCTGCACACCCTCACCGACGCGGGAATCCTCCGGCGCACCGAGCCCGCGGGCTCGCCCAGCCGGTACGAGATCGCCAGAGGCGACAACCATCACCACCTCGTGTGTCGATCGTGCGGCGACGTCGTCGACGTGCCCTGTGCCGTCGGCGAGGCCCCGTGCCTGCACGCGAGTGACGACCGCGGCTACCTCATCGACTCGGCCGAGGTCATCTACTGGGGCTACTGCCCCTCCTGTCAGTCCCACTCTTCTTCGTGAAGGAGAACGCATGACCGACCCCACGAGCACCCCGATCAACGAGACGCCGTCGACGCGCGAGAACGGCGCCCCCGCCGGCAGCGACCGCAACTCGCTGAGCGTGGGCAGCAACGGCCCGCTGCTCCTGCACGACGTCCGTCTCGTCGAGACGCTCGCGCACTTCAACCGGGAGCGGGTGCCGGAGCGCAACCCGCACGCCAAGGGCGCCGGTGCGTTCGGCGTCTTCGAGACCACCGAGGACGTCTCCCGGTACACGAAGGCCGCGCTGTTCCAGAAGGGCGCCAAGACCGAGATGCTCGCCCGGTTCTCCACTGTGGCCGGTGAGCAGGGCTCGCCCGACACCTGGCGCGACGTACGCGGGTTCTCGCTGAAGTTCTACACCAGCGAGGGCAACTACGACCTCGTCGGCAACAACACCCCGGTGTTCTTCGTGCGTGACCCGATGAAGTTCCCGCACTTCATCCGCTCGCAGAAGCGCACGCCCGGCACCGGCCTGCGCGACGCGACCATGCAGTGGGACTTCTGGACGCTGAATCCCGAGTCGGCGCACCAGGTGACCTACCTGATGGGCGACCGCGGTCTGCCGCGCACGTGGCGGCACATGAACGGCTACGGCTCCCACACCTACATGTGGATCAACGCCGAGGGCGAGAAGTTCTGGGTCAAGTACCACTTCAAGTCCCACCAGGGCGTCGAGTCGCTGTCCAACGAGGAGGCCGAGCGCCTCGCCGGTCAGGACGCCGAGTTCCACCGGCGTGACCTCGCCGAGGCGATCGAGCGCGGCGAGTACCCGAGCTGGACGCTGTACGTGCAGGTGATGCCGTACGAGGACGCGAAGAACTACCGGTTCAACCCGTTCGACCTGACCAAGGTGTGGCCGCACGCGGACTACCCGCTCATCAAGGTCGGCACCATGACGCTGAACCGGAACCCGGAGAACTTCTTCGCCGAGATCGAGCAGGCCGCGTTCGCGCCGTCGAACCTCGTGCCCGGCATCGGTGTGTCGCCGGACAAGATGCTGCTCGGCCGCACCTTCGCCTACGCCGACGCCCAGCGCGCCCGCATCGGCACGAACTACTTCCAGCTCCCGGTCAACCGGCCGAAGGTGAAGACCAACTCCTACACCTTCGACGGCAACATGACCTTCGAGCACTCGGGCACGGCCCCGGTCTACGCGCCGAACTCCTTCGATCGGCAGTGGGCAGACGAGACCGGCCCGGTGGACGACGGCTGGGAGTCCGACGGCGAGATGGTGCGCAGCGCCTACGAGTTGCACCCGGAGGACGACGACTTCTCCCAGGCGGGCACGCTCGTGCGTGAGGTGTTCGACGACGCCCAGCGCGACCGGCTCGTCGACACCGTGTCGGGCGCTCTGTCCGGTGTGAAGGAGCCCGTGCTGTCGCGGGCCTTCCAGTACTGGCGCAACGTCGACGCGAACATCGGTGAGCGCATCGAGAAGGCGCACTCCGAGAAGCAGTGAGTCGCGGCTGACGACGAACGTGAGGGCCCGACCGTCCTGCCGAGCGCGGGGCGGTCGGGCCTTTCGCATGTCGGGGTCAGCTGGGACGGGCTTCGGCGTGGGTGCGGGCCAGGGCCCGGTAGCCGTCCGCGTTCGCGCGAATCGCGGCCTGCTCGTCCGGGGTCACGGAGCGCCGCACCTTCGCCGGGACACCCGCGACGAGCGAGCCCGGCGGGATCTCGGTGCCTTCGAGGACGACGGCCCCGGCGGCGACCAGTGTCCCCGCGCCGATCGTGGCGCCGTTCAGGATGGTCGCGCTCATGCCGATGAGGCAGTCGTCGCCGATGTCGCACCCGTGCAGCACGGCGCGGTGCCCCACGCTCACCCCCGAGCCGACGGTCACCGGGAAACCCGGGTCGGCGTGGACGATGGTGCCGTCCTGAAGGTTGCTGCCCTCGCCGATCGTGATGCTGTCCATGTCGCCGCGCAACACGGCGGTGTACCAGACGCTGGCGTCCGCCGCGACGCTCACCGCTCCGGCGAGGACCGCCGTCGGTGCGATCCAGGCTCCGGCATCGACCGACGGCTGCTTGCCGTCCACGATCAGTGTGGTCTGTTCGTTGTGCATCAGGTGTCCTTTCCGGTCTCGCTCACATGGTCGTAGCCGATGACGAGCATGGGGCAGCGAGCATGCCGCGTGCGAGCGGACCGGCGCGGTGCCGATCGCAGACGGATCGTCCCGCGCCGCGTCGACCCGGGGCGATCCGTCGGATCAGGATCAGTGGGAGGCCGGGACCTGCTCCTGGGCGGGCTTGGCCGTGATCGCCTGGTCGACGCTGTAGCGGCCACCGTTGAGGCCGAGTGCCAGTGCGGTGGCGGCCAGCAGGAGGACGAGTTCGATCCCGCCGCCGGAGGCGAAGAAGCCCTGGCCCAGATGCACCATGAACAACGCGCCCAGCATCACGGCGGCGAGGAGCACTCCGGCCACCGGCAGCGCCACGCCGATCAGCAGTGCCGCGCCGCCGACGATCTCGACGAGGGCGGCGATCCAGGCCGACACTCCGGGCAGCGGAACGCCCATCTGCTCGAACGAGGCGGCAGTGCCGTCGATGCCCCATTCGAGGAACTTCTGCAGGCCGTGGGCGACGGTCTGGGCACGGTCGTGCGGGCCCTGCGCGCGGAGCGGGCCGACTGACAGCCGGGGAGTCTCAGCGGCCGTGGCGCAGCGACGTGTCCAGCCCGCGAAGCAGCTCCGCCACCCGCCCGCCACCGGACGGGGCGGGCGGGTAACGCCGCAGGACGTCCACCACCGCCGGGGTCACGAGAACACGGGTTTGCTCGACGTGGTGGGCGCCGACGGCCGGATCACCACCCGCGGCGAGCTCGAACGCTCGCGCCGTGTGGGCGGCCGACCCGAGGATGTGCTTGACCTGCGTGGCCTTGGCCAGCGGGTGGAGGAACGCCGCACCGGCCGCGGCCATGGCGGCGCGGGCGGCCTCGCTCGCCGCGAGACGTTCCGCGTCGCGGGCCTCCCGAGCCGCCCGCAGTGCCGCCCACGCGCCGTCCCGCAGAGCCTTGGACCGCCGGGCCCCGTCCGCGAACGACCGCGCGGCCTCGATCGCGGTTCGAGGACGGGCGTCGTCCGGTCGGTCGCGCTCGAAGAGGTCCAGTGCAGGCCGCGCGCACGCCACCGCGAAGCCCGTCACCGCGCGGAGGTCGGTCAGGTCGAGCTCGACGGTCGAGGAGTCGTCCGGCATGGCGACATCCTCGCGCAAGCGTGCCGAGCTACCAGGAATAGACCTCGCGAACCGGCGGTTGCTGCCGATATGTCCTCTCCCCTTCGTGTCGATGTCTGGTCGGACATCGCGTGCCCGTGGTGCTACATCGGCAAGCGACGCTTCGAAGCCGCCCTGGACGTGTTCGGCGACACGGCGGAGGTCACGGTGACCTACCGCAGCTTCGAGCTCGCACCCGACACCCCGGTGGACTTCGACGGCAGTGAGGTCGACTTCCTCGCCGAGCACAAGGGCATGCCGGTGGAGCAGGTCGAGCAGATGCTGCAGCAGGTCACGGCCATCGCCGCGTCGGTCGGCCTCCGGTACGACTTCGACGCGCTGCGCCACACCCGCACACTGCTCGCCCACCAGGCCCTCCACCACGCCAAGGCACACGGCAAGCAGCTCGAACTCGTGGAGCGGCTGTTCCGGGCCTACTTCACCGAGGGACGGCACCTGGGTCGGGCCGAGGAGCTCGCCGGTCTCGCCGCAGAGGTCGGCCTCGACCCCGACGAGACACTGCGAGTACTGAAGGACGACCTCTACGCGGGCGCCGTGCAGAGCGAGCTCCGGCAGGCCCGGCAGTTCGGTGTCCAGGGCGTGCCGTTCTTCGTGTTCAACGATCGGTACGCCGTCTCCGGCGCGCAGGATCCCGAGGTGTTCCTCCGGGCACTGCGCCACGTGTCGAGCGAGGGGGAGTCGTGACGGAGCATTCGACGCCCGAGCGCGGCGGATTCACGATGCTCGGGGACAGCGAGGTCGAGATCTGCGTCGACGGCGTGTGTTCCCTGCCGCCGGTCGGCTCCGGCAACCACCAGGACATGGTGGACACTGTGGACACTGTGGACACTGTGGATATTGCCGGCGAACGGGAGCGGTAACGCTCTCGTCGACCACCCGACGGCGGTCACCTGCCGCTATGGTCGGACCACCGAGCGCGCCCGGAGCACCGGGCCGAGTGGAAGGTGGTGAGCAGGCGATGGCCGACGCGGAACTGTGTCTGCTGTCCGCGACCGAGTTGACCAGGTTGCTGCGGCGGCGCGAGGTGTCGGCCCGGGAGGTGCTGGCGGCCCACCTGCGGCGCATCGAGGAGCTCAACCCGCAGATCAACGCGATCGTGACGCTGGCGGCCGACCACGCGGAACGCGCCGCGGCGGCGGCGGACGAGGCGATCGTGTCCCGCGGACCGCTGGGGCCGCTGCACGGGCTTCCGGTCGCCCACAAGGACCTGACCGAGACCAAGGGCATCCGCACGACGTACGGCTCACCGGCTCGGGCGGACCACGTTCCCGACGTCGACAGCGTCGTGGTGGAGAACCTGACCCGCGCCGGTGCCGTGACGGTGGGCAAGACCAACACACCGGAGTGGGGCACCGGTGCGCAGACGTACAACGCCGTGTTCGGCGCCACGCGCAACCCCTACGACCTGACGAAGACCGCGGGCGGCAGCAGCGGCGGCGCGGCGGCCGCGCTGGCGGCCCGGCTCGTTCCCCTGGCCGACGGCACCGATTTGGGCGGCTCGCTACGCATTCCCGCGAGCTTCTGCAACGTGGTGGGCCTGCGGCCGTCGGTGGGGCGCGTGCCGGTGTGGCCGAGCGCCGATCCCTTCTTCACCTTCTCCGTGGCCGGGCCGATGGCGCGCACCACCGCCGACGTGGCCCTGATGATGCGGGCGCTGGGCCGTCCGGACCCGCGGTCGCCACTGTCGCATCACGTTCCGGCGGAACGGTTCGCCGACCCACTGGAGCGGGACTTCACCGGCACGCCGATCGCGTGGAGCCCCGACCTGGGCGGGCTTCCGGTGGACGAGCGGGTCGCGCGGGCGATGGCTCCCGCCCGTGACGTGCTCGCCGGACTGGGCGCGCGGGTCGTCGACCGCGACCCGGACCTGACGGGCGCCGACGAGGTGTTCCTGACCTGGCGCGCCTGGTACTACGTGCTGACGCTCGACGAGCTCTACACCGACCAGCCGGAGTCGGTCGGCGCGAGCACGGCGTGGAACATCGAGGTCGGACGGAAGGTCACCGCCGCCGATCTGGTCCGTGCGCAACGGCTCCGCACGGCGCTCTACCACCGCATGCGCGAGTTCCTGGAGGACCACGAGTTCCTGGTGACGCTGGTGTCGCCCGTGCCGCCCTTCGACGTCGACTCGCCGTATCCGGACAGCGTGGCCGGCAGTACCAGCGAGAGTTACCTGGACTGGCTGCGGTCCTGTTACCGGATCTCCGCGACCGGGCTGCCCGCGGCGTCGGTGCCGTTCGGGTTCACTCCCGAAGGGCACCCGGTGGGCGTGCAGGTGGTGGGCCGCCCCGGCGACGACGTCGGGGTCCTGCAGCTCGCCCACGCGATCGAGACCACCACGGGCACGGGTCGGCGGCTTCCCGGCCTCACCGCGAGCGGCGTCGCCGACGACGCCTGACGGACGCCGTCCGGAGCGGGATCGACACGCACCGTCGCTGGCTATTCTCGGCGACGTGACCGACTCGACCGCACACCGTCGTTCACCTTCCGGCAACTGTCCGCGTTCGTGGCCGTCGCCGAGACCGGAACGATCAGTGCGGCGGCGTCGCAGCTGATGCTCTCGCCCTCGGCCGTGTCGCTGGCGATCAGCGACCTGGGAGTCCAGCTCACGCCGACGGGCCAGGCCATGCTAGCCCGGGCGCGTGTGCTCCTGCAGCAGCCGTCCGAGATGGAGGCGGAGTCGATCGACGCCAGCGGTGAACTGTCGGGGCCGCTGTCGATCGGGTGTTACCCGACCGTCGGGCCCACCGTGTTGCCGCCGCTGCTCGCACGGTTCACCGACCGGTATCCCGCCGTCACGATCCGGTTCCACGAGGCCACGGCCGACGAACTGGCGATCAAACTGGACAGCGGCGAGCTGGACACGGTCATCGTCTACGATCTCGACATCCCGCCCACCTGGCAGAGCGCGACCCTGCTGACCCGGCATCCCGCGCTGGTCGTCGCGCACGATCACCCGCTCGCCCGGGAGACGCGGCCGATCACGCTGGCGGAGGCCGCCGGCGAGCCCATGGTCCTCCTGGACACCGCACCCAGCGCGGCGCACGCCATGCGGATGTGTGCCGCAGCCGGGTTCACACCCACCATCGCCTACCGGACCGCCAACTACGAGACCGTCCGCGCGTTCGTGGGCTGGGACTCGGCTGGACGATCATGCTGCAGCGGCCGCTGCCCGAGACCTACGGGGGACTCGGGGTGGTGGCGCGCCCGATCGGCGACCCGGTCGCCGAGCCGGTGCGGCTGCTCATCGCGTGGAAGAAGGGCGCGCTGCTCAGCCGAGCCACCCGCGAGTTCATCCGGTTCGCCGTCGACCGCTACGCCACCGACGACGCCGACCAGCGATCCTGAGCCCCGATCGGACGGCGTTCGCCGATCCGGCCTTGACCTCCAGTGCACTCGAAGGACGAGGGTGGCTCCATGACCACCACCCTCGGTTCCAGTGTGGAACAACTGATGACCCGGTTGACCGGCGATGAAAAACATTCGCACGCCGCCACGTCCACGTTGGATGTCCTGCGCGTCCTTTACGACCGCGTTCTGCGGCATCGCCCCGAGCGGCCGGACGATCCCGGCCGCGACCGCTTCTTCCTCAGCAAGGGCCATGGCCCGATGGCGTACTACGCCGTTCTTGCCTCGCACGGGTACTTCCCCGCCGACTGGCTCGACGACTTCGGCTCCTTCGACTCGCCGCTGGGACATCACCCCGACCGCAACCTCGTGCCGGGCGTGGAGATCTCGTCGGGCTCACTGGGGCACGGGTTGCCGCTCGCCGTCGGCGCCGCGCTGGGCTTGAGGATCCAACGCGGTGACGCCCGCGTGTTCGTGCTGGTGGGCGACGCCGAACTCGACGAGGGCTCCAACCACGAGGCCATCGAGTACGCAGCCGCGGCCGGGTTGGACAACCTCACGGTGATCGCCGTCGACAACCACTCGTCGTCGTACGCCGTGCGGGGGCGGATGGCGGAGCGGTTCGCGGTCAACGGCTGGCACGCCGTCACCGTCGACGGTCGCGACCACGCCGACATCGAACGCGCCTTGCGCCACGTGACCCCTCAGGTTCCGAACGCCGTCATCGCCCGAGTGGAGGACAAGTCATGAGCCCCCGCGAGCAGTTCGCCGCCACCTCGATCGCGCTGCTCGACGAGCGCGCCGACACGGCGCTGGTGTACGCCGAGATCTCCGGTCAGTACTTCGGTGACGCCGCCGAAGCCCACCCGGACCGGGTGATCAACGTCGGAATCCGCGAGCAACTCCTGGTCAGTGCCGCTGCCGGACTCTCCCTGACCGGCTTGCGGCCCCTCGCGCACACCTTCGGCGCCTTCCTGGTCGAACGGGCCTTCGAACAGGTCAAGCTCGACTTCGTGCACCAGGGGGTGGGCGGAGTGTTGGTCGGCTCCGGCGGCTCCTTCGACATCGCCGCCGGAGGCCGGACCCATCAGACTCCGGGAGACGTCGCACTGATCGACACCCTGCCCGGGGTGACGATCCACGCGCCGTCGACCACCGCCGAGGTCGATGCCGCGCTGCGGGCCGCCGCGGTGGGCGACGGCCTGCACTACGTCCGCGTCGTCGAGCAGACCAACCAAGAGTCGTTCCCCGTCACGCCGCGACTGCACGAGGTCAAACGCGGTGACCGCGCCGTGGTCGTCGCCTTGGGGCCCGTGCTGGACGACGTGCTGGCCGCGACCGCCGACCTCGACGTCACCGTGCTCTACAGCAGCCGGGTGCGGCCCTTCGACCACGCCACCCTGCGCGCCGCGCTGTCGGGAACCGACGTGGTCGTGGTGGAGCCGTGGCTGGAAGGGACGTCCGCGCACGTCATCTCCGATGCGCTGACCGACCGCCCCCACCGGCTGCTGTCCCTCGGGGTGCGGAGAGGGGAGGAGGTGCGCCGCTACGGCACACCCCGCGACCACGTGCGCGCCCACGGCCTGGACGCCCAGGGGATCCGAGGACGACTCGACGCCTAGCTGTCGTGAGGTGACCCGGCGGACCCGACGTGTGGTTCAGGAGGAGACCGGCGACGCGTCGGGTCGCGGGCTGCGAGGCTCGGAGGCCGTCAGGAACCAGTTCACCGCTCCGGCCGTGGCGACGATCGCCGCGGCCACGGCGGGCAGCATCAGCGCCACGGGGGTGCCGGCGTGTTCGGCGACCTCGCCGGTGACGGCCGAGCCCAGGGACTGGCCGACGATGACCCCCGACCCCAGCATCGTCATCACGGTCGCCGTGCGTCCGGCCGGACTGCGCGTGGCGCCGAAGCTGTACTGGGTGACCAGCGTCGGACCGATCCCGATCCCGAGCAACGCCAGCGCGCCGATCATCCCGGGGACGTCGTCCACGACGAACAGCAGCAGGCTCCCGGCGAGCAGGATCGCGGAGAACGTCGCCCACCGGGCCCGCAGCGAGAACGTGGTGGGCAGGAACGCGACGCCGAGCGCGAACGCGGCGGAGCCGATGCCCATGATGCCGTACAGGAGCCCGGCCTCCTCGGCGACGCCGCGGTCGGCCATGAACGAGGTGAGCGACGTGAGCATCGTGCCGAAGAAGGCACCGACGCCGAAGATGCCGGTCACCACGACGAGCAGGCGCGCGCGGAACAGTTCGCGTACCGGCGACGGTGCCGCGCCGCTCGGGCCGCGGGAGGCCGACACGAGACGGCCACTCGGGTGCAGGGCGAACGCGCCGACGAACAGCACCGTGAGCACGGCCGCCCCGGCCAGCGGGGCCCACGGCGCGAGCGCCGAGGCGAGCAGGCCGACGACGAACGGGCCGATCACGAACACGCACTCGTCGGCCGCGGACTCGTAGGCCATGGTCGACGACAGGGTCCGCGACCGGCGGTCGGGGGACATCCGCTCGGTGATGAGCGTGACCAGCCGCGACCGTGACATCGGCGCGACCTGCGGTGCCGTGGCGCCGATCCCGAACGCGACAGCCAGCACGGCGGCGTCCGGGGCGTCGCTGTAGGTCACCACGGCGAAGGCCACGAGCATCGCGGCGTTCGCGGCGGCGAGGGTGAGGAGCACCCGCCGCTGCCCGAAGCGGTCGGCGGCCGCTCCCAGGAGCGCGCCGAAGCAGGCGGTTCCCGCGCCGACGGCCGCCGAGTTCAGGCCACCGAGGGACATCGAACCGCGCGCGGAGACGACGACGGTGAGCACGCCGACGACCATCATGGCGAACGGCAGTCGGGCGACGAAGGCGATGACGAAGTAGGGCAGTCCCGCCGTGCGGAGCAGGCTCGGCGAGGGCGTGACCGGATCGATCGTCTGAGTCATAGGACACCTCCACGGATGCGGTGGTTGTGCCGCCGCTGTCCGTCGGGGCGCCGAGGACCGGTAGATGCACAAAACTCGAAGGGCCGCACTGGCGCGGCCAGCGGAACACTGTACTCGACGTGGTGGTCCGGAGTGCCGGCGGTGTCGGTGGTCCGGGCCGGTGCGGTGCGCGACCGAGTCGCCCGAGGGCCCTCCGGTGCGTCGTCGCTCACGGCGGCATCGGTGGCTGGCCAGCGATGCGCAGTCCGTCGATCGGGCGCGTCCAGGTGTGCTCGCCGTCCATCACCGAGAGTGAGGACCGCGAGCATGCCCCCACGCTTCCGCCGCTCGTCTATTTCGCTCCGGACTACGACGAGTTCGCCCAGCAGGTCTGGGAGTTCGCCGCTCCTACGCCAACTTCTCCCTTTCCCAGCTGCTGTCCTTGTGTCAGGAAGGCGCGTGCGGCACCTGCGAGACCCGCATCCTGGCGCGGCGGGCCGATGACCACCGGGACTCGATCCTGACACTGGCCGAGCAGGCGGCGAACCGGACGATGATGGTCCCGCGCGGAAGAGGGTTGCGCGCGGCTGCTCCTTGACCACGAGGCCACGGTCGGTCGGGCGGGCCGGAGCGTGCGTTAGTCTCCGGCTCGCCCATGATCAACACTGTTTCTCTGGGGGACGTCCATTCGGTCGTTCATGTCGCCACGCGACACGAAGGCGGCCCGGCCGTCCGTCTCTACGAGAGCCTCGGCTTCACCGCACGCGGCGTCGCCCCGGTGCCTTCCGCCACCCCAACTCGGGTCGGTCTCCGCATCATGTGGCTCGACCTCACCCTGAGTAGTTAGCAGATTTACTAGATTCCGGGTTGTGTTGAGGGAAAGTCGCCGAGCGTGGCCGCATCTCCGGGTTTTCGCTGTTTCTGTATTGGCCGGAGCGTCGCCACTCCCTGTGTGCTGAGTAACATCCCGGGAAAGTAGTAAAAGCCTTTACTATGTGCCCATGTGGGTCGTTCGGGAGACTGGTGCGGGCGGCCCGCAGGACGACTTCCGAGGAGGCAGGTCATGGCGTACTACCGTCAGGTGGGTTACGTGCCGCCGAAGCGGCACACCCAGCACCGCGATGAGAACGGCAACCTCTACTACGAGGAGCTGATGGGCGAGGAGGGTTTCTCGTCCGACTCCTCGCTGCTGTATCACCGCCACATTCCGTCGGCGATCGTCGACTCCCAGGTGTGGGAGCTGCCCGACCAGACGACGACGCCGAACCACCCGCTGCGGCCGCGGCACCTGAATCTGCACGACCTGTTCCCCGGCGACAGCTGGAAGGACACCGACGTGGTCACCGGCCGTCGGCTGATCCTCGGCAACGCCGACGTGCGCATCTCCTACGTGGTGGCGGGCACCGAGTCGCCCCTGTACCGCAACGGCATCGGTGACGAGGTCGTCTACGTCGAGTCCGGTGACGCGATCGTGGAGACCGTGTTCGGCGCACTGAAGGCCACCACCGGCGACTACGTCGTGCTCCCGATGTCGACGACCCACCGGTGGATCCCGCAGGGCGACGAACCGCTGCGCGCCTACGCGATCGAGGCCAACAGCCACATCGCGCCGCCGAAGCGGTACCTGTCCCGGTACGGCCAGCTGCTGGAGCACGCGCCGTACTGCGAGCGCGACCTGCACGGCCCGACCGAGGTGCTGACGGCCGAGGGCACCGACGTCGAGGTGCTCCTCAAGCACCGCGGTCCCGGCGGCGTCGTGGGCACGCGCCTGGTGTACCCGAACCACCCGTTCGACGTGGTCGGCTGGGACGGCTGCCTCTACCCGTACACGTTCAGCATCCACGACTTCGAACCCATCACCGGCCGCGTGCACCAGCCGCCGCCCGTGCACCAGGTGTTCGAGGGCCACAACTTCGTGGTCTGCAACTTCGTGCCGCGCAAGGTGGACTACCACCCGCAGGCGATCCCGGTCCCGTACTACCACTCCAATGTGGACTCCGACGAGATCATGTTCTACTGCGGTGGCGACTACGAGGCGCGCAAGGGTTCGGGCATCAACCAGGGCTCCATCTCGATCCACCCCGGCGGGCACTCGCACGGCCCGCAGCCCGGTGCGTACGAGCGCAGCATCGGTGTGGAGTTCTTCGACGAGCTCGCCGTCATGGTCGACACCTTCCGTCCGCTGGAGCTCGGTGAGGGGGCGCTGGCCTGCGAGGACCCGAACTACGCCTGGACCTGGGCGGGACGGGGGCCGAAGCAGTGACCGCACTTCCCGCCTTCGCCCGTGGCCTGTGTGACGACGCGGCGATCTTCCCGCCCGGACTGGCGCCGCTGGCCGACGCCGTCCCCGCGCACGTGCGGCACGTCGGTGCCCCGTACGCCGAGCTGGTCGGTCCGCTGGTCGTCTCCGCCGCGGCCCTGGAGGAGCTGGCGGGGCTGGTGCCCGTCGAGGGCGGGCACCGCCTCGAACTCGCCGTGACGGTCCCCGAGGGACCGTCG
Organism: Saccharomonospora azurea NA-128; assembly: GCF_000231055.2. Lineage (GTDB taxonomy): Bacteria > Actinomycetota > Actinomycetes > Mycobacteriales > Pseudonocardiaceae > Saccharomonospora > Saccharomonospora azurea. The sequence goes on from NZ_CM001466.1 coordinate 381,688, forward strand.
GCCGTGCCCGGCGTGCTCACGACCGTGGCGGCGTTGCCGGTGGAGCTGCGCGCGCTGGAGGTGGCGGTGCCCGCGGATGTCACCGCCACCGCCCTGGTCGAGACGCTCGACGCGGCGGGCATCGACGACGCCGTGGAGGTGTTCGTCGAGGTGCCGCGCGACGAACGCAGGCCGGACATCATCGCCGCGCTGCCGTCGACCCGGTACAAGGCGAAGTTCCGCACCGGCGGGATCAAGGCGGAGCTGTACCCCGACGAGTCGGAGCTCGCCGCGGCGATCAAGGCCGTCGTGGACGCCGGAGTGCCGTACAAGGCCACCGCGGGTCTGCACCACGCCATCCGCAACACCGATCCGGAGACCGGCTTCGAACAGCACGGGTTCCTCAACCTGCTGCTGGCCACCGACGCCGCGGTGCGCGGAGCGGACGCCGACGAGCTGGTCCGCATCCTCGCCGAGCGCGACGGTTCCGCGATCGCCGAGCGCATCGCGGCCCTGCCCGAGCAGCGGGTCGCCGCCACCCGGGCGGCGTTCCGCTCGTTCGGGACGTGCAGCGTCAGCGACCCGCTCACCGAGATGATCGAACTCGGCCTCCTGCCGAACTCGGTGTCGCCCACCTACGAAAGGACTGTATGACCGCCATCGAGATCCCCGACGGTTCGCTGTTCGGGCTCAACAACCTGCCCTACGGCGTCTTCTCGACCCCCGGCACCGCTCCGCGCGTCGGTGTCCGGGTCGGTGACTCCGTCGTCGACCTCGCCGCGACGCTCGGCGACGACGTGTTCGCCCAGCCGACGCTGAACGCCTTCATGGCGCAGGGCCACCAGCGGTGGGTCGAGGTGCGCGAGCGGATCACCGAGCTCGTCTCGGGTGACGTTCCCGAGGCGGCCGTGCACTCGGTGGACGAGGTGACGCTGCACCTGCCGGTGGAGGTCGGCGACTACGTCGACTTCTACGCCTCCGAGCACCACGCCAGCAACCTCGGCAGGCTGTTCCGGCCCAACGCGGCGCCGCTGATGCCGAACTGGAAGCACCTTCCCGTCGGCTACCACGGGCGCGCGGGCAGCGTGATCCCGTCCGGCACCGACATCCTGCGGCCCTGCGGCCAGCGCAAGGCGCCCGACGAGGACGCCCCGACGTTCGGGGAGAGCAAGCGGCTGGACATCGAGGCCGAGCTGGGCTTCATCGTGGGCACCGGCTCGGAGCTCGGAAGCTCCGTGCCGACCGAGGAGTTCGCCGAGCGGGTGTTCGGCGTGGTCATCCTCAACGACTGGTCGGCCCGCGACATCCAGGCGTGGGAGTACGTTCCCCTCGGCCCGTTCCTCGGCAAGAGCTTCGCGACCTCCATCTCGCCGTGGGTGGTGCCGCTGCTCGCCCTGGAGGCGGCCCGGGTCGACACGCCGGAGCAGGACCCGGAGCCCCTGCCGTACCTGCGGGAGAGCTCGCCGTGGGGTCTGGACATCGACCTGGAGGTGGAGCTGAACGGCGAGGTCGTCAGCCGCCCGCCGTACCGGGAGATGTACTGGTCGCCCGCGCAGATGCTGGCGCACATGACGGTCAACGGCGCGTCCTCGCGCACGGGTGACCTGTTCGCCTCCGGCACGATCTCGGGCCCGGAGCGTGACCAGCGCGGAGCCTTCATCGAACTCACCTGGGGTGGCAAGGAGCCGCTGCAGGTGGGAGGTGAGGAGCGGACCTTCCTCCAGGACGGCGACGAGGTCGTGCTCAGGGCCACTGCTCCCGGAGTGGGAGGCGGACGGATAAGTTTCGGTGAGGTGCGAACGCGCATCTTGCCGGCGAAGGGAACCGAGAAGTGAAGGACAAGGTGGTCGCGACCGCGCTCGACGCGGTCTCGGACATCCCTAGCGGTGCGTCGCTGGCGGTCGGCGGTTTCGGGTTGTGCGGAATCCCGGACACGCTGATCGCTGCTCTCGCGGACGGCGAGGCGACCGATCTGGAAGTGTTCTCCAACAACTGCGGTGTCGACGGGCAAGGGCTCGGGGTGTTGCTGGGGGCAGGGCGAATCCGCCGGGTCACCGCATCGTACGTGGGGGAGAACAAGGAGTTCGCCCGCCAGTATCTGTCGGGTGAGCTGGAGGTGGAGCTGACCCCGCAGGGCACGCTCGCGGAACGGCTGCGCGCGGGTGGCGCGGGCATTCCCGCGTTCTACACGCCCGCGGGCGTCGGGACTCCCATCGGCGACGGCGGTCTGCCGTGGCGCTACGACGCCCAGGGCAACGTCACCGTGGCTTCGCCGCCGAAGGAGGTGCGGGAGTTCAACGGCAAGCGGTACGTCCTGGAGGAGTCGATCGTCGCCGACTTCGCGTTGGTCCACGCGGAGGTCGGCGACACGCACGGGAACCTCGTGTTCAACAAGACCGCGATGAACTTCAACCCCCTCGCGGCCATGGCGGGGCGGGTCACCATCGCGGAGGTGGAGCGGCTGGTGGAGCCGGGCGAGTTGGATCCGGCGCAGGTGCACCTGCCCGGTGTGTTCGTCCAGCGCATCGTCGACGCCGGACCGCAGGACAAGAGGATCGAGAAGCGCACCGTGCGTCAGGAGGGCGCGTAGCCATGACCACCGACACGACAGCTCCCGCTGCAACGGCCGTCGCGGGCTGGTCCCGTCAGGACATGGCCGCGAGGGCCGCGAAGGAACTCAACCCGGGTGAGTACGTCAACCTCGGGATCGGGCTGCCCACGCTCATTCCCAACTACCTGCCCGAGGGCGTGGACGTGGTGCTGCACAGCGAGAACGGCATCCTGGGCACGGGACCGTACCCGCTGGAGGACGAGGTCGACCCGGACCTGATCAACGCCGGGAAGGAGACGGTGACCGTGAACCCGGGCGCCGCCTACTTCGACTCGGCCCTGTCGTTCGGCATGATCCGCGGTGGCCACATCGACACGGCGGTGCTGGGCGGCATGCAGGTGTCCGTCACCGGTGACCTGGCGAACTGGATGGTGCCGGGCAAGATGGTGAAGGGCATGGGCGGTGCGATGGACCTCGTGCACGGCGCCCGCCGGGTGATCGTGCTGATGGAGCACACCGCGAAGGACGGCAGCCCGAAGATCCTCGAGAAGTGCACGCTCCCGCTCACGGGCGAGGGCGTCGTGCAGCGGATCATCACCAACCTGGCCGTCCTCGACGTTCAGGACCGCCCCGAGGGTGGTCTGGTGCTCCGGGAACTGGCTCCCGGAGTGACCGCCGAGCAGGTGGTCGCCGCGACCGGAGCGCCGGTCACGGTCTGATCCACCTCGACGACGACGAAGGCCCCACCCGGCGACCGCCGTGCCGGGTGGGGCCTTTCGCTGTGGTGGGAGAGGCGCTCAGCCCTCGACCTTGTCGAGGTCGACTCCTCGGCTCTCGCGGCTCGTCGCGACGGCCACGAACGTGATCGCCATCGTGATGACCAGGTAGGCGATGACCGAGCCCACGCCGTAGTTCTCGATCAGCCACACGGCGATGAACGGGGCCGGAGCACCGGCGAAGATCGACGAACCCTGGTACACCAGCGACGACCCGCCGTAGCGGTAGCGCGTCGGGAAGAGCTCGGTGATCCACGCCGCCTCGGGACCGGCGAGCATGCCGTGGAAGAACGCACCCACGCACACGCCGAGCCACAGCATCGGCACGCTCTCGAAGTGCACGAGCCAGAAGAACACCGGGGCCCACGCGATCAGAACGCCGGTCGGGACCAGCATCGCGGTCTTGCGTCCGACGCGGTCGGACCACGCACCACCACTGATCATGCCGATGAACTGGAACACCGACGCGAAGGTCACCGCGAGCGTCACGTCGCCGCGGTCGAAGTCGAAGTACGTGGTGGCATAGGCGATGACGAACGTCGTGTAGATGTAGAACGCGATGTTCTCGCCCAGCCGTTGGCCGAGGCCGTGCAGCACCTGACGTGGCCGCCGCAGGGCGAGCACGATGCTCGACTTCTCCTGCTTCTTGACCGGCTTCTCCGCCCGCTGAGCCTGGGCCTTGCGGAACACGGGCGATTCCTCGACGCCCCGACGCACCCAGAAGCCGATCACCAGCAGCGGGACGGCCAGCAGGAAGGCCACGCGCCAGCCCCAGGACTCGAAGGCGGCGTCGGTGGTGCTCATCGACAGCACGGTGATCACCGTGGTGGCGAGGACGGTGCCCGCGGGAGCACCGGCCTGCGGCCAGGACGCCCAGAAGCCACGGCGTTTCGGCTCGCCGTACTCGCTCACGAGGAGCACGGCGGCACCGAACTCGCCACCGAGGGCGAATCCCTGGATCAGCCGCAGCAGCACGAGCAGCACCGTCGCGGTGATGCCGATGTCGTGATACGTCGGCAGCAGACCGATGGCCGCCGTCGCGGTGCCCAGCATCAGGAACGTCACCACGAGCATGGGTTTGCGGCCGAAGCGGTCGCCGAGGTGTCCGAAGACGATGCCACCCAACGGCCTGGCGACGAAGCCGAGGCCCTGGGTCGCGAGTGCCAGCAACAGACTGGTGACACCGTTGTCGTTCGGGAAGAACAGCGGGCCGAGCACGGTGGCCGCGAGCACGCCGTAGATGGCGAAGTCGTACCACTCCAGGACAGCACCGGCCATGCTGCCGGTCAGGACCCGCCGGAACATGCGGGGCGTCGTGCCCCCGCCGGTGCTGCCTCCGTCGGCGCCGGTGGGAAATGAGTCAACGGCTGATGCCATTGAGGTTCCTTTCACCTTCAGGACGGGCCGCCCCGTCGCGGCCCGAAAGTCTCGGGAAAGAGCTGGAAAAGCCGGGTGCCGACGTCACAGCTCCAGGGTCAACGCGCTGCCGCAGGCGCGGGAGCAGCACGTCATCATCTTGTTGTCGAGCGCGCGCTCCGACTTGGTGAGGACCTTGTCGCGGTGGTCGACCTCGCCCTCGGAGACGCCGACCTCGCAGCTGCCGCACAGGCCTTCCTCACAGTCGCTCGGCACGTCGATGTTGGCGGCGCGCAGGGCGGCGAGGACGGTCTGGTCGGCGGCAACGCGGACCGTGATGCCGGAGTCGGCCAGCTTCAGGTCGAAGGCGTGCTCCTTCTCCGGGTCGAGTTCACCGAGGTCGCTGGAGAAGTGTTCGACGCGCAGCGACTCCTCGGGCCAGTGCGCGGTGGCGTCGGCGAGGGCGTCGAGCAGCCGCTGCGGCCCGCACGAGTAGATCTGCGTGTCCTCCCGCGGTTCGGCGAGCAGCGACTCGACGTCGAGCCGGGTGCCCTCGTCGGAGACGTGCAGCACGAGGCGATCGCCGTGGTCGCGCACGGCGCGGTCGAGGAACGCCATCGCACTGCGCGTCGAGCCGCAGTAGTGGAACTCGTAGTCCTTGCCCTCGCGGCGCGCGTGGTCGGCCATCGCGAGGATCGGGGTGATGCCGATGCCGCCCGCGATGAAGAGGTAGCGCTCGGCGTCCGAGTCGAGCTTGAAGTGGTTGCGTGGCCCGCGCATCGGCACCGTGTCGCCGACGGACAGCTGCTCGTGCACGAAGCGGGAGCCGCCCCGGCTTTCGGGGTCCTTCAGCACCGCGATCTGGTAGCTCGACCGGTCGGCCGGGTCACCGCAGAGGGAGTACTGGCGCGACAGCTCACCGAGTTCGAGGTCCACGTGCGAGCCCGGCGACCACGTCGGCAGCTGCCTGCCGTGCACGTCGGCGAGCGTGATGCGCACGATGTCGTCGGCCTCGGCAACGACCTCGCGCACCTCCATCGTGCGCGTGAGGGACCGCTTGGAGGGCTGCCCGATTTTGATCTTGAGCTGCCGGTCGAGGATCTCCGGGTTGGTCCGCTCGGGGTTCTTCGCCGGATCCCACTGCACCCACAGGCGCTCCGGGCCGCGGAACGAGGTGTTGGGCAGGTAGGTGAACTCCTGGTCCGGCACGAGCTCCAGGTGCGGGATCCGCGTGGTGAGCTCCTCCAGGAAGATCTGGATCTCCATGCGGGCGAGGTTCTTGCCCATGCACTGGTGGGAGCCGTAGCCGAAGCTCAGGTGGTCGCTGGCGTTCTCGCGCCGGATGTCGAGCTCGTCGGGTTCGTCGAAGAAGCGCTCGTCGTGGTTGGCCGAGGTGTTGACGATCAGCAGCTTGCCGCCCTCGGGGATCTCGATGTCACCGATCTTGGTGTCCTTCGTGGCCACCCGGCGCCACGCGATGATCGAGCCCGAGTGCCGCAGGCACTCCTCGACGGCGTTGGCGATGAGGCTCGGGTCGGCGCAGATCTCCTCCCACAGCGTCCGGTTCTCGAGCAGCAGCTTGATCGCGTTGGTGGCGGCGAGCGCGGTGGTCTCGTGGGCCGCGACGATGCCGGCCATCATCATCGAGTGCAGGTACGAGTCCGTGATGATGTCGGGCATCTCGGGCTGGAGCCGGATGCCGTACTGCATCCAGCCGGGCTGCGACGGGTCCTCGCGCATCTTGTCGAGGACCTTGCCCGCGTACTGCCAGAACTTGCCGACGTTCTCGGCGACCGCGACCTGCTCCTCCGGCGCGGGACGGCCCCACGTGTTGAGGGTGTGCGCGACGGAGTACTTGCGCAGGGTGTCCATGTCCTCCTCGGGTACGCCGAGGAAGTGCAGGGCGACCGTCAGGGGGATCTCGTAGAGCATCTCGTCGACGAGTTCGGCCTTGCCGCGGTCGATGAACCGGTCGACGTGCTCGCGCACCAGCCTGCGCACCATCGGCTCGTGGTGGGCGAGCGCCGGCGGGGTGAAGGGCTCCATGAGCGCGCGGCGGCGCGGCATGTGCGCGGGCTCGTCCTCGTTCACGAGCGTGCGCCCCATGGCGTAGTCGTACTTGGCGAGCACCGCGTTCGCCTCGTCGCCGAACGGGGTGATCTTCTCCAGGACGTTGGCCGGCGAGAACGTCTCGTTGTCGCGGAAGACGGCCTTCACGTCCTCGTACCGGGTGATGACCCAGTAGCCCAGCTCGGGGCTGTAGAAGACCGGCTCCTCGTCACGCGACCAACGCAGGGAGCCCGGAGGGTCCTCCTGGTAGGGCCCGGTGAACGGGTCGAACGCCGCCGCGTTGGCGGACACGGGACATCCCGTGGGACTCGTCAGGCGGGAGTGGTCGACAGGGCATCCACTCGCGCTCGCGGGCACCTCCGTGCGCCTCCCGTGGTCGGTGGCAGTGACCGGCTCCGCGCCCATAAGACTCCCTCCATACGTCTCTGTACAGGGCATTTACTTTTATCGAACAGATTTGTTCGGTAAGAGATACCGAGGGAGCCTAAGGTGGGCTGTGACTCCGGTCAAGACGTTCTGCGCGGGAAATCGCCGTTTCGATGCCGACTTGTGGCTGACCGTCCCGGCTGCTGAGAGGAGGGGGGCGGCCCGGTGCGCGAAGCGTGAGGACGGAAGCGCCGACCGTGAGGGACTGCCGGGCGGAAAGACGAAAACCCGCCCCGCCATGAACGCATGACGGGGCGGGTTCGGAAGCGACGTCAGCGGTAGTCGGGTTCGCGTCCTTCGGCGAAGGCCGCCGCCCCCTCGGTGAGGTCTCCGTGGGTGGCCAGCTCGACCCAGAGTTCCTGCTCGATCCGCAGCCCCTCGTCGAGGTCGCGGTCCAGGCCTTGGTCGACGGATTTCTTGATGTGGCGGACGGCCCGAGGGCTGTTGCGGCCGATCTGCTCGGCCAGGCTCAAGGCGCGGGGGAGCGGGTCCGGGGCGTCGGTGACGATCTCCACGAGCCCCAGGTCGAGGGCTTCCTGCGCGGTGACGGGCTCGGCCGTGTACATCAGGAGCTTCGCCCGGCCCGGCCCGATGAGCCGCGCGAGCCGCTGCGCGCCTCCCGCGCCCGCGAGGATGCCCCAGCGGGTCTCGGGCAGCCCGAGCTTCGCGCGTGCCGAGGCCACCCGGATGTCGCAGGCGAGCGCCAGCTCCAACCCGGCGCCGGAAGCCGTTCCGTCGACGGCCGCGATGACGGGGACGGGCAGGGCCGCGACGCGGTCCATGATGCCGTGCATCCGCGTGACGAACTTCCGGGCCGACTCCTCGTCGCTGAGCTCCTGGACACGGCGGACGTCCTCGCCCGCACTGAAATGGTCGCCGTGGCCGGTGACGACCACGGCCCGCGCCTCGGCGACGGGCAGATAGGTCAGCGCGTCCTCCAGGTCGTCCACGAAGTCGTCGGACCAGGCGTTGACCGGCGGGTTCTGCAGCCGCAGCACGATCGTCCCATCGCGCAGGGACACATCGACGAGGAAGCTACTGGACATCGTGGGTGCCTTTCTGGCGACCTGCTGGGTATCGTCCGTCTTCAGGGTAACGAGCGCGTTCTTGAGGATCTTGCCAGACACGTTGCGGGGGATGACGGCGGTGAACTGGATGTAGCGAGGTGCCTTGTGGCCGGCGATGTGGCGCCGCACGAAGACCTTCACCGTGCTTCGACGACATCGGTGCGAGGCATGCCACGACGGCTCAGGCGGTCAAGGCTCGCGAATCTTGCCGTGATGATCACTCGCAGGCACGTCGGCCCAGCCGGAACAGCTCGGCACACGCACCCCGTCGGAATCGACCGCGGTGGGCAGCGTGGGGTCCGGCTCGCGGGCACGCCACGGACGCACCACCGAACGTGATCAGCAGCGGCGAAGCAGATACGTGTCCATCACCCAACCGCGTGCCTGCCGTGCCTGCGAGCGTGCCCGCCAGGCTACGTCGGCGACCTCGCTCAGCCGTCCGGCGACGAGTTTCTCGTCCGCCGAGCCGAGATTGGCCCCCCACCACAGGTGCCAGGCGTCTGGATCCGGGAGTCGACGGCACGTGAGCGCACCGTCGAGGACGACGACGAGGTTGTCGTGCGACGCCGCGTCGTCGAGCAAGCGGCGGCCCGTCGTGACGGTCACTGGGCCGCCCACGGTGTTGAGCACCAGCCGGTGGCGGGCGGCCAGCAACTGGATGCTGCTCAGTCCGGGGATTACCTCGACGGTCAGGTCGACGGCGCCGCGCTCGACGATGCGGTGGGCCAGCCGGATCGCCGAGTCGTACAGCGCCGGGTCGCCCCACACCAGAATCGCCGCATCGCCCTCGTTGTCGAGCAGGGCCCGCTCGAACGCGACCGCACGAGCCTCGTGCCAGTCCTGTACCGCGGCGCCGTAGTCGGCGGGATCGTCGCGGTCGCGTTCGGGATCGGGGACAGGCACGATGCGCGGCTTCCCCGTTACGTATCGTGCGCAGATCTCCTCGCGCATCGCGAGCAGATCTGCCGTACCCGGGTGCTGCTCGGTCTTGTCGGCCACCAGGAAGTAGGCGACCTCGTTCAGCACACGGACCGCCTGCGCCGTCACGAGCTCCGGGTCGCCCGGCCCGAGCCCCACGAGGGCGAGACGCCGTGTCACTCGTCTCCCTCCAGGTCTCCTTCGATCTCGAGGTAGACACGGGCCATCTCGGTCAGGGTGGCGGCGTCGGGTTCCGCCCACAGACCCCGGTCGGCGGCCTCGGTCAACCGCTCGACGATGCCGCGCAGCGCCCAGGGGTTCGACTGCCGTAGGAATCGCTGGTTCGTCTCGTCGAGGACGTATTCGCGGGCCAGCGACTCGTACATCCAGTCGTGTACGACTCCGGCGGTCGCATCGAAGCCGAAGAGGTAGTCGACCGTGGCGGCCAGCTCGAAGGCGCCCTTGTAGCCGTGTCGCCGCATGGCGGCGATCCAGCGCGGATTGACGACACGGGAGCGGAAAACCCGGTTGGTCTCCTCACTGAGTGTGCGGGTGCGGACGGCGTCGGGTGTGGTCGAGTCGCCGACGTAAGCCTTGGGGTCGGCGCCGGTCAATGCGCGCACCGTGGCGATCATTCCGCCGTGGTACTGGAAGTAGTCGTCGGAGTCGGCGATGTCGTGTTCGCGCGAATCGATGTTCTTCGCCGCCACCGCGATGCGCCGGTAGTTGGTGCGCAGGTCGTCGCTCGCCGCGACCCCGTCGAGTCCGCGGCCGTACGCGAACCCTCCCCAGGCGGTGTAGACCTCGGCGAGGTCGGCGTCGTCCCGCCACGAACCGGTCTCGACAGCCTGCAGGATGCCCGCACCGTAGGAGCCGGGTTTGGACCCGAAGAGACGGATCGTGGCCCGGCGCCCGTCGCCGTGTTCGGCCAAATCGGCGCGGGTGTGAGCGCGGACGTAGTTCTGCTCGTCCGGCTCGTCGAGCGCGGCGACAAGCCCGACGGCGTCGTCGAGGAGCTCGACGACATGAGGAAACGCGTCGCGGAAGAAGCCCGAGATCCGCACCGTGACATCGATGCGCGGGCGGCCGAGTTCGGCGAGGTCGACGACTTCGAGACCGTTCACGCGGCGCGACGCGGCGTCCCAGGTCGGCCGGACGCCCAGCAGCGCGAGTACTTCGGCGATGTCGTCGCCGGAGGTCCGCATCGCGGAGGTGCCCCAGACGGACAGACCGACCGAACGCGGATACTCGCCCGTCTCGTCGCGGTAGCGCGTGAGCAGCGAGTCCGCCATCGCGACCCCCGTGTCCCAGGCCAAGGGAGACGGGACCGCGCGCGGGTCGACGGTGTAGAAGTTGCGGCCGGTGGGCAGGACGTTGACGAGTCCGCGAAGGGGTGACCCGGACGGTCCTGCCTGAATGAAACGTCCGTCGAGGGCGCGCAACACGTTGGTTAGCTCGTCGCTCGTCGCCGCGAGCCGGGGTACGAGTTGCTCCGCGGCGAAGCGCAACACGTCGCGCACGACTGGATCGTCGTGAAGAGCGTCGATCGCGGTCATGTTCCAGTCGGCCTTCTCCATGGCCTCGACGAGCGCGCGTGCCTGCGCCTCGACGGCGTCGACCTGCGTCGTCGGCGCGTTCTCGGTCAGACCGAGGGCGGTCCGCAGCCCCGGCAGCGCGCGATCCTGCCCACCCCAGATCTGGGCCGCGCGAAGCACGGCGAGGACGAGGTTCACGCGGGCCTCGCCGGTCGGCGCTTGACCTAGGACGTGGAGACCGTCGCGAATCTGGACGTCCTTGATCTCGCACAGCCAGCCGTCCACGTGGAGGAGGAAGTCGTCGAACTCGTCGTCGTCCGGACGTTTCTCCAGGCCGAGGTCCTGTTGCAGATGCGCGGCTTGCAGAAGGGTCCAGATCTGCGCCCGGATGGCGGGCAGCTTCGCCGGGTCCATCGCGGCGATGTTGGCGTGTTCGTCGAGCAGCTGCTCCAGCTTGGCGATATCGCCGTAGCTTTCGGCGCGTGCCATCGGCGGGACGAGGTGGTCGATGATCGTGGCGTGCGCGCGGCGCTTGGCCTGCGCGCCCTCCCCCGGGTCGTTGACGAGGAACGGGTAGACCAGCGGGAGGTTCCCGAGCGCCGCGTCCGTGAGGCAGGCAGCTGACAGTGCGGCGTTCTTGCCCGGCAGCCACTCCAGCGAACCGTGCTTGCCGAGATGAATCACCGCATCGGCGCCGAAGCCGTGTTCGAGCCAGCGGTACGCGGCGAGGTAATGGTGCGAGGGCGGCATGTCCGGGTCGTGGTAGATCGCGACCGGGTTTTCCCCGAAGCCGCGCGGAGGTTGTATGAGGATGACGATGTTGCCCGCGGTCAGCGTGGCCAGCACGAGGTTCCCGTCGTCGTCGACGAACAACGAGCCGGGTGCCTCGCCCCAGGTGTCGGTCATCGCGTCGCGCAGCTCGGTGGGCAGCTCGGCCGTCCAGCGTCGGTAGTCGGCGGGGCTGATCCGTACGTGTGACTCGCTGAGCTGGGCCTCGGTCAACCATTCCTCGTCCTGCCCACCCGCCGCGATGAGCGCGTGGATCAGAGCGTTACCGGCCGTCGTGTCGGGGTCTTCGCCCTCCACCGCAGGCACCGGGTCGAGACCGGGGATCTCACCCGGGGAACCCAGGTCGTAACCGGCGTCCCGCATCGCGCGCAGTAGGCGGATGGCTGAGACCGGGGTGTCGAGCCCCACGGCGTTGCCGATGCGACTGTGCTTGGTCGGGTATGCGGACAGCACGAGGGCGACCTTGCGCCGCGCCGGTGGGATATGACGCAGCCGAGCGTGGTTGACCGCAATCCGAGCGACGCGGGCGCACCGCTCGGGGTCGGTCTCGTACCGGGGCAGCCCGTCGGCGTCGATCTCCTTGAAGGAGAACGGCACGGTGATGAGCCTGCCGTCGAACTCAGGGATCGCGATCTGGGTGGCCGAGTCGAGCGGTGTGACGCCGTCGTCGGACCGTTCCCACTCCGCGCGGCTCGACGTGAGCGCCAATCCCTGGAGTACCGGGATGTCCAGGGCGCGCAGCCGCTCGACATCCCAGGACTCGTCGTCTCCACCGGCGCTGACGGTGGCGGGCCGGGATCCGCCCGCGGCGAGCACCGTGACGACGAGAGCGTCGAACGTGGCGAGTTCGCCGTACAGCGTGTCGGGAGCCGAGCGCAGCGACGAGACGAAGACCGGAACTCCGACTGCCTGTCCGGTCGCGTCCACGGCATCGGCCAAGGCGTGCGCGAAACCGTTGTTGCCGCTCACTTCGTGGGCCCGGTAGTACAGCACGCCGACCCGCGGGAGGCCCGATGGTTCGGGGTGTCGGGTCACTCCCCACTCGGGCAGAACTTCAGGCGGGTCGAAGCCCGTACCGGTCAGCAGGACGGTGTCCGAGAGGAACGCGTGCAGCTGGCGGAGGTTTTCCGGGCCCCCCTCGGCCAGGTAGACGTGGGCCTGCGCGCACACCCCGATCGGGACGGTCGAGAGCTCCATGAGCGCAGCGTTCGGGGTCCGTTCGCCGCCGAGCACGACGAGTGGGCGCCCCGCGGCCCGCACTGCGGCGGCGAGGTCCCGGACGTCCTCGGGTGAGCCGAGGACTCGCAGCACCACGAGGTCGGCCTCCACGGTCAGCGCATCGCGCGTGTCGCCGGCGAGTCGCACCGGGTTGGCATAGGCGTAGTCCGCGCCGCTGGCGCGAGCCGACAGCAGATCGGTGTCCGACGTGGACAGCAGGGCGATGCGCGTCATGATTCTCCTTCGGTGGAGGGCCACTCGGTGTCGAGCGCCAGGTCGGTGAGCTCGTGTCGCGCGAGTCTGTGGACGAGCGTGCGGTAGGTCGCGTCGGCGCCCCGCGCGGCTCGGTGGGGCGCGGCACACGCGCAGGTTCTGGTGACGGGCGGGCTCATGGGTGCCACACCACCGTCAACCGGTCGGTCGCCGGGTGTCTTTCCACCTCGGCCCGCACGCCGTAGACCGTGTCGACGAGCCGACTGTCGAGCACCTCGTCGACGGGGCCGGACGCGACGAGGCGACCCGCGTCGAGAACCGCGAGCCGGTCGCAGTATGCCGCCGCCAGGTCCAGGTCGTGCAGCGCTGTTACCACGGTGACCCCGAGCCGCCGGACGGTGCGCATGAGCTCCAGTTGGTGCCGCAGATCGAGGTGGTTCGTGGGCTCGTCCAGCAGGAGCGCCGACGGTTGCTGCGCGAGTGCGCGGGCGAGCTGCACGCGCTGCCGCTCGCCGCCCGAGAGCGTCTGCCAGCTTCGCTCCGCCAGGTGCTCGATGTGCGCGGCGGCCATCGCCTCGTCGACCACCGCGCCCGCGGGGTCGGGTGAGCTGAAGCGACGGTGCGGTACGCGACCGAGCTCGACCACCTGGCGCACGGTGAGGTTCAACGACGTCGTGGCGTGTTGTTCGAGCAACGCGACGAGGCGCGCGCGTTCGCGCGGGGGGATCGTCGAGGCGTTCCGTGATCCGAGGAGCACGCGCCCCTCGGTCGGCCGGTGCAGGCCGGCCATCAGTGTCAGCAGGCTCGTCTTGCCGGAGCCGTTGGGGCCGACGAGACCGGTGATCGACCCGGCGGACACCTCGACGGTCACGTCGTCGAGCACGAGACGTCCGCGGCGCATCCAGGTGACGCCGTGTGCGGAGACTTTCATGTCGACCTCCCCGTGCGGCGCAGCAGGAACGCGAACACAGGGGCCCCGACGACGGCGGTGACGATGCCGATGGGGATCTCCTGACCCTCGACGAGGGAGCGGGCGAGCGTGTCGGCGAAGACCAGCAGGACCGCTCCGGCCAACGCGCTGAGCGGGAGCAACCGGCCGTGCAGCGGTCCGCACACCAGCCGCACGAGGTGGGGGACGACGAGACCGACGAAGCCGATGGCACCCGTGAACGACACCAGCCCGGCCGTGACCAGCGCGGTGGTGACCATGAGCGTCCACCGGGTCGTCTGTACCCGCACACCGAGGGATCCGGCGGCGGCCTCGCCGAACGCGAACGCGTCGAGTGTCGGTGCGTAGACCGTGACGAGCGCGAAGGTCGCCATGACGAGCACCACGAGGGTCAGCGCGCCGGTCCAACGCACTCCGGCGAGAGAGCCGAGCGTCCAGCTCAGCACGCGGCGAGCGGCGTCGTGGTCGCCACCCACGATCACCAGGAACGACGTGTACGCCGAGCAGATCTGTCCGATCGCGACCCCGGCCAGCACGACCCGCGTGGGGGGCAGCGCGCCCGAGCGTCCGGCCGCGAGGCCGAGCACCAGCGCCAGCGCTCCCAACGCACCCGCGAACGCGCCGAGTCCGACGAGGGCGGATCCGCCCAGACTCCCCGCCGAGATCCCCAGCACGAGAACACTCACCGCGCCGACCGATGCGCCACCGGAGATGCCCAACAGGTACGGCTCGGCGAGATCGTTACGGGTCAGTGACTGCAGCACGGCTCCGCAGAGCGCAAGCCCGGATCCGGTGGCGGCGGCGCCCAGCACGCGCGGTAGGCGCAGCTGCCACACGATCCGGTCGTCGAACACCGAGACGTCCACCGGGGCCCCGAGACGGCGTGCGACGACGTCCACGACAGTGGTGGGGCTGACCGGCACCGAGCCCACGCCGAGCGCGATCACCATCGCCGCGCCGAGTGAGAGGAAGAGCACCAGGTGGGGCACCCACCCCGAACGCAGCGAAGGCGGCCCGGAACGGGCCGGTCCGGCGCCGACCGTGGTCGCCATCAGCGCAGGCCGAGCGCGCGAATCTGCTCGGCCACCGACGTCGCACCCTCGACGAGGCGGACCCCGGGCGTGGACTCCGAGAACGGGATCGTCACGAACCGTTCGTGGCGCACCGCATCGAGCTGCGACAACACCTCGTCGCGCTGCAATAACGCGATCTTGTCCTCGGCTGTGGACCATGCGGCATCGGCCAGCACGATGACCTCGGGATCGGCGACGACGACGTCCTCCCAGCTCACGTCCGCCCAGCCGCCCTCGACGTCGGCGAAGACGTTGGTTGCACCGATCGCGTCGAGCACGAGCTGTGGGCCCCCGTCACCGGCACCCGCGAAGGCGGTCTTGACACCGGAGTCGAACCAGAAAACCTCGATGCCCTCACCTGCCGCCTCCCGTCGGAGTGCGTCGAGCTGTCGGGCCTGCTCCTCGCGGAGGCGGTCCGCCCGTTCGGGAACGCCGAAGACGGTGGCGACGTCGGCGATCTCCTGCCAGACCGTGTCGAACGTGATGTCCCGAGTGGACGCTCCCGTCCCGCAGCCGAACGGGGACACGTAGGTGGCGGCACCGAGCTCGTGCAGTGTCGCTCGGTCTCCGGCGGCCTCCGAGTCGAAGGCCGAGAGGTACGAGGCGTAGACGAAATCCGGCTCGGCGGCCATGACCGTCTCGTGATCGGGATACTGCTCGGACAGCACGGGCACCGACTCGTAGGCCGCTTGCCACCTGTCGGGAACGGCGTCGTCGAGGTAGGCGGTGCCGACGAGCTGGTCCTCGGCACCGAGCGCCAGTACCACCTCGGTCGCGCCCTGGTTCAGGGTGACCGCCGAGGTGGGTGGGGCGTCGACGGTGGTGGTGACACCGCAGCTGCTGATCTCCACGGGATACTCGGCCGTCGACGCCGCGGTCTCGGCGTCTGCGTCGTCGGGCGCGCCGACGCAGGCGGAGGGCAGGAGTGAGGCGATCGACAGGGCCAGAGCGGGCAGCACACGACGAGAAGGCACGGTGTTCTTTCGTCCGGAGGCTCGAACGCGGAGCCTGTGGCGGGCAGGTACGCAGACACCGGGTCTGCGGCCAGCAGGTCTTCGGACTCGGGATCGACCGGACGGAACGCCTTCCCAGGTTCGAACCTAGTGGCTTCGTGCCCCGCCCGTCACCCTCACCGCTGCGCGTCAGTCCCGGAGTCTCACCGGGTTCCCTGACTCAGCCTCGCGCTGAGTACGACTGGCAGCGTGACGATAACACCAAGCCGGGTGCGGAGGCCATGAGTTCGTGAGTGGCAGGATGAGGCCGTGATCGGAAGAACCCGCCGCGATGCGTGTCCCGGTGTGTTGCGGCCGTGGCTCGCGGACGACGGCGCCCTCGTGCGGCTGCGGCTGCCGGGCGGTGCGGTGGCTCCCGGGGCGCTCGCGGAACTGCTGCGCGTGGCCGAACGCCACGGCGACGGTGCGGTCTACCTCACCAGCCGGGCCAACCTGCAGGTGCGGGGTCTCGCCCACACCGACGGCCGCCTGAGTGACGAGGTGGTGGATGCCGTCCTCGCCACCGGGCTCGTTCCGTCGCCGACCCACGAGCGCGTGCGCAACATCATGGTCTCGCCGCTGACCGGCCGGTCGGGCGGACGTGCCGATCTGCGTCCGGTCGTCGGTGACTTCGACGCGCGTCTGTGCGGGGAGTCCCGCCTCTCGGCGCTGTCAGGACGGTTCCTCTTCGTGCTCGACGACGGGCGTGGCGATCTCGCGGGACGTGACCTCGATCTCGGCCTCGTGGCGGTCGATGCGGAATTCGCGCAACTGCGGGCGGGCAGCACTGACTGGGGAGCCGTGGTGCCGCTGGGGAAGGCCGCGGAGACCCTCACCGCCCTCGCGATTGCCTTCGTCGAACAGGCCGGTACCGCACCGGATTCGCCGTGGCACGTCGACGAGCTCGACAGTGGTGGCGCAGGCCTGCTCGGCGTGCCACAGGACCGGCGCGCCGACACCCGGGTCAGCAGTGGGCCCCCGCCGCTTGGCAAGATCGCCCAGCAGGACGGCCGCGTCGCCGAGCACGTGCCGGTGCCCGACGGCCGCCTGGACGCGCACCTCATGACCGAGTTGGACGCCCTGTCGCCGCGTGAGCTGATCGTGACGCCGTGGCGCACCGTCGTCGTCCCGGACCTGGAGAACGCATGAGCCTCGCCCCACCGACCCACCGCTATCCCTACGTCACCGACGGCGCGGCGATCTACGCCGAGTCCTTCGCGACGATCCGTTCCGAGGCGGAACTGTCCACCGTGCCCACAGATGCCGAGAAGGTAGCTGTCCGGATGATCCATGCCTGCGGACAGACCGATCTCGCCGCAGACCTGGTCATCCACCCGGATCTCGTCCGTGCCGGCAGGTCGGCTCTCGCCGCGGGGGCACCGATCCTGACCGACGCGCACATGGTGGCCGAGGGTGTGACCCGGATGCGCCTCCCGCGCGACAACGACGTGCGTTGTTTTCTGCGCGACGAGCGAGTTCCCGACCTTGCCCGCGCCTGGGGGACGACCCGGTCCGCTGCTGCCGTCTCGCTGTGGGCCGAACACCTGGAAGGCGCTGTCGCGGTCGTCGGCAACGCGCCTACCGCGTTGTTCCACCTGCTGGAGCTGCTTCGCGACGGTGCCCCGCGTCCGGCCGCGATCATCGGTACACCCGTCGGTTTCGTCGGCGCTGCCGAGTCGAAGCAGGCCCTCGTCGATCTCGCGGCGGACGAACCCGGGCTCGACGTTCCCTACCTCGTCGTGCGGGGCCGCCGCGGGGGTTCCGCGATGGCCGCCTCGGCGCTCAACGCCCTGGCCCAGGAGGCGGAATGACCGGCACGCTTTACGGCGTGGGCGTCGGCCCCGGCGATCCCGAACTGATCACGCTGAAGGCGGCCCGGCTCATCCGCGCGGCCGACGTCGTCGCGTACCACGCGGGCGTGGGTAAACAGTCGAACGCGCGGCGGATCGCCGCCGACCTGATCCCGCCGGGCGCCGTCGAGGAGGAGCTCGTCTACCCGGTGACGACGCAGACGACCGATCACCCGGGCGGTTACGCCGGTGCGATGAGCGACTTCTACACCGAGTGCGCGGCGCGTCTGCGTGCGCATCTGGCTGCTGGTCGTGACGTCGTCGTCCTGGCCGAGGGCGATCCGATGTTCTACGGGTCGTTCATGTACCTGCACGACCGGTTGGCCGCGGAGTTCCCCACCGAGGTGGTGGCCGGGGTGCCCGCATTCGCGGCGGCCACCGCGTCCGCGGCGCTGCCGCTCGCGCGCCAGACCGACGTGCTTACCGTCCTGCCCGGCACACTGCCCGAACCCGAGCTCGCCCGCAGGCTCGCCGACACCGACGGCGCGGTGATCATGAAGCTCGGCCGCACCTTCACCAAGGTCCGCTCCGCCCTGGAACAAGCCGGACGAGTACAGGGCTCGTGGTACGTCGAACGGGCGTCGATGGACGTCGAGCGTGTGCTGCCGGTCGCCGACGTCGCTCCGGAGGAGGTGCCGTACTTCTCGATGGTGCTGGTGCCCGGCGACGCGAGACCGGGCGTCGCTCGCTACGACCGGACCGCCCCGCCGTTCGAGACCAACGGTGCGGTCGCCGAGCCGTCGGCCGAGGTCGCCGTCGTGGGCCTCGGTCCCGGTCCGGACGAGTGGTTGTCGACCGAGGCGGCGCAGGTGCTCGCCGAGGTCGACCACGTCGTCGGCTACGGACCGTACGTTGCCCGGGTTCCTCAGCGCGTGGGACTCGTGCGGCACGCCTCGGGTAACACCGTCGAAGTCGAGCGGGCGCGGGAGGCACTCGAACTCGCGTTGGCGGGGGAGCGGGTCGCGGTCGTCTCCGGCGGCGACTCCGGCATCTTCGGCATGGCCTCGGCCGTGTTCGAGGCGGCTGAGGACCCTCGCTACGCCGACGTGGCGGTACGGGTGGTGCCCGGAATCTCGGCGGTACAGGCCGTGGCCGCCCGCGCCGGCGCGCCGATCGGTGCCGACTTCGCGGTCCTGAGCCTGTCCGACCGGCTCAAGCCGTGGGCGGTGGTGGAGCGGCGCCTGCGCGCCACGTCGCAGGCCGACCTTGTGCTCGCCCTCTACAACCCACGCTCGCGTTCCCGCAGCGAGCAACTCGCGAAGGCGCAGGCGGTCCTGCTGGAACACCGCTCGCCGGACACGGTCGTCGTGATCGGGCGGGACGTCGGCAGGGACGAGGAGAGTCTCACGGTGACCACGCTGGGCGCGCTCGATCCCGAGACGATCGACATGAAGTGCCTGCTCGTCGTCGGCGCGTCGGCGACCCGGGTGACCAGGTCAGGACGCGTCTGGAGCCCTCGTTTCGTCGGGTGACCGGCGAGCGGGCCGCTCGCGGTCGGCGGCGTAGAGGAACGACTCGCCGCCACGCACGTCCGGTGCGAGAGCCGGACCGACCAGGATGACGGCGGCGCGACGCAGCCGGGCCGCCTCCACTTGGGCGGCGATGTCCGCGAGCGTGCCCCGGAGCACCAGTTCCCGCGGTTGCGTGGCACTGGCCACCACCACGACCGGGCAGTCCGCGCCGTAGTGAGTCGCGAGCTCGGCGGCGAGTTCCCGGGTGCGGGTGATCGCCAGATGCAGCACGAGCGTGGCCCCGGTCGCGGCGAACGCCGAGAGTTTCTCGCCCGACGGCATCGCCGTCGAGCGGGCCTGCGTGCGAGTGAGCACGACCGATTGCGCGACGCGAGGCACGGTGAGTTCGGCGCCGACGAGCGCGGCCGCCGCCGCATAGGCCGGAACGCCCGGCGTCACATCCCACGACACACCGGCCGCGTCGAGCCGCCGGGCCTGCTCGTGCACGGCGGAGTACAGCGACGGATCGCCCGAGCACAGCCGCACGACCTCCAGACCGTCGGCGTGCGCGCGCACGAGGTGGTCGGTGATCTCGTCGAGCGTGAGGTGCTGCGTGTCGACGAGCCGCGCGTCCGGGCGGCAGTGGCTGAGCACCTCGTCCAAGTACGTGCCCGCGTACAGACAGACGTCGGCGGCCTGGAGAAGGGTGACGGCGCGTAGCGTCAGTAGGTCGGCGGCACCGGGACCGGCTCCGACGAAATGGACGGTCATGACTCTCCCTTGACGACGGACCACTGGGTGACGGCGCGTGCGGGTGTCCAACCCGTGAACGAGCCCAGGGGCCCGGCGCGCTCGATGTGCAGGCGGACGAGCTCGCCGCCGTGCCGACGGTACTGCTCCAGCAGCAGGCTCTCGGTCTCGGCCGTCACACCGTGGACGACCAGTCGACCGCCGGGACGTAACGCTGCCCAGCAGGTCTCCACCACGCCGGGCACCGTCGCACCGCCACCCACGAACACGGCGTCCGGCCGGTCGAGGTCACCGAGGGCCTCGGGGGCCGAGCCCTCGATCACGACGAGGTCTCCCACCCCGAGCGCGTCGGCGTTGCGGCGCACGAGCGCGGCACGCTCGGGCCTCGATTCGACGGCGACGCATCGTGCGGTGGGGTGAGCACGCATCCATTCCACACCGATCGAACCACTGCCCGCCCCCACGTCCCACAGCAGTTGGCCGGGAGCGGGAGCGAGCCGCGCGAGCGCGCTCGCGCGCACGTCCCGTTTGGTGATCTGTCCAGTGTGCTCGAACGCGTCGTCGGGCAGGAGCCCACCCGTTGCCCAACCGGGACCGGTGCCTCGGACCTCGACCGCGATGACGTTGAGCCTCGGGACCCGCGGGGTGCCCCAGGAGACGGCCGTCCCGTGGCGGTGCGATTCGGTGGGTGACCCGAGATCGCCGAGCACGGTGAGCGACGAGGTGCCGTAACCGAGGTCGGTCAGCAGCGCAGCGACCCGTTCCGGAGTCGTCTCGTCGCTGGACAACACCACGAGCCGTCGGGCGGGCGCGAGCGCGGGCACGATCCGCCGCACGTCGTGGCCGACGACCCGCACGGCGGTCACCGTTTCGGCCGCCCAGCCCATCCGGGCCCGCGCGAGCGCGACCGACGACACCGCCGGCACGATCCGGACCCGCTCGCGGCCGAGGACGTCGAGCAGTGTGGTGCCGATGCCGGATACGAGCGGGTCGCCCGACGCCAGCGCCACTACCGGCGGCTGGGCATCCGCCACGAGCGAGGCGAGACCGTCCCGCAGCGGCGACGGCCACTTCCTGCGCGCCTGGCCGGGGATGTCCGGCAGCAGCGTGAGATGGCGCGCCCCACCCAGGACGGTCCGGGCGGCCAGTACCGTGTTCCTTCCGATGGCGGGGAGGCCCTCCCACCCGTCCGCGCCGAGGCCCACGACCGTCACGTCCTTCGCCATGATCGCCGAATCTACGGGACCGACGGCTTTCCGGCTTGGCCGTGGTGGGCCTTGGTGGGCGCCGTCACTCTGGGCCGTCGGCGATACTGTCCGCGTGGCAGCACACGGAGGACGGACGGCGCGATTGCTCGTCGCCGGGACGACGTCCGATGCGGGCAAGACCCTCGTGACCACCGGCCTGTGTCGGGCGTTCGCGCGGCGCGGATTGACGGTCGCTCCGTTCAAAGCGCAGAACATGTCGAACAACTCGATGGTCTGCGCCGACGGCACCGAGATCGGACGGGCGCAGTGGGCCCAAGCTCTCGCCGCCCGGGCCGAACCCGAGGCCGCGATGAATCCGGTGCTGCTCAAGCCGGGTGGCGACCGGCGTAGCCACGTCGTCGTGATGGGCCGACCCGCGGGGCAGCTCGGTTCGGCGGAGTTCGTTGCCGGGCGCGCGCATCTCGCGGACGCCGCGTACACCGCGTACCGCGACCTGTCCTCGCGATTCGACCTCGTCGTCTGCGAGGGCGCGGGCAGCCCCGCCGAAATCAACCTGCGGGCGGGGGACTACGTGAACATGGGTCTGGCCCGGCACGACGACGTCCCCACCGTGCTCGTCGGCGACATCGACCGCGGTGGTGTGTTCGCCGCGTTCTACGGCACCGTGGCGTTGCTGGAGCCCGACGACCAGTCGCTCGTCGCCGGTTTCATCGTGAACAAGTTCCGGGGCAACGAGACACTTCTCGCTCCTGGCCTGCGTCGGCTGGAGGAGCTCACCGGCCGTCGCGTCTACGGGACGGTGCCGTGGAGTCCCGACGTGTGGCTCGACTCCGAGGACACTCTGGGGATCGGC
The DNA here is from genome assembly GCF_000231055.2 of Saccharomonospora azurea NA-128. GTDB lineage: Bacteria > Actinomycetota > Actinomycetes > Mycobacteriales > Pseudonocardiaceae > Saccharomonospora > Saccharomonospora azurea. Next base: position 403,712 of record NZ_CM001466.1, read on the forward strand.
GACCGTTCGCACGCGGGGGAGGGCGCGCTCCGGGTCGCCGTCGTCCGGTTGCCCCGCATCAGCAACGTCACGGACCTCGATGCGCTCGGGCTGGAGCCGGACGTCGAGGTGATCTTCACCGCCGACCCGCACGACCTCGCCGATGCCGACCTCGTGGTCCTGCCCGGTACTCGCTCCACGGTCGCCGATCTGGCGTGGTTGCGCGCCCGGGGACTGGATCGGGCCGTGATACGCCACGCCGAGGCCGGACGTGCCGTGTTGGGTATCTGCGGCGGCTTTCAGATGCTCGGTCGCCACGTGCACGACCCCGAAGGAATCGAAACTCCCGAACCGGTGAGTGTGCCCGGTTTGGGCCTGCTGCCCGTGGAGACCACGTTCACACCGGACAAGACGCTCCGGAACTCGCACGGCACGGCGCTCGGTGCCGAGGTGTCCGGGTACGAGATCCACCACGGTCGCGTCACGTGCGACGCGGGCGTCCAGGAGTTCCTGGGTGGAGCCCGCGTCGGCGGCGTGCTGGGCACGATGTGGCACGGCAGCTTGGAATCCGACCCCCTGCGCACCGCCGTTTTGAACCTCGCCGCCAGGGCGCGCGGGCGTTCGTTCTCGGCCTCGGGTGTCAGTTTCGCGCGGAGCCGCGAGGCCCGGCTCGATCTGCTCGGCGATCTGGTCGAGCGGCATCTCGACGTCGACGCGCTGCTGGCACTCGCCCAACAGGGGCCGGCGCCCGTCCCGACGATCGGACCCTATGCATGAGCGCTGACGACCGAACGAGGGCATTCACGCGGACACGGTGCGCTGAGGCCCGGCCGACGTTCAGGCGGGTCCGGTGACGAGAGGAGTGGCGACGTCCATGAGCGTTCTGATCCTGGGTGGCACCGCCGAGGCACGCGAACTCGCGGCACGGCTCGTGGACACCGGCGTTCTCGTCGTGACGTCGCTGGCGGGCCGGGTCTCGCGTCCTCGGCTACCGGTCGGCGACGTGCGCGTGGGCGGTTTCGGTGGGGTCGACGGCCTCACCGCCTACCTGCGCGAGCACCGCGTGCGGGCGGTCGTGGACGCGACCCACCCGTTCGCCGTGGGCATCAGCCGCAACGCCGCCGAGGCATGCCCCCGCGCAGGTGTACCGCTGTTGCGGCTCGAACGGCCGGGTTGGGCGCGAACCGAGGGTTCCCGTGCCTGGCATTGGGTGGACGACCATGACGCCGCGGCCCGGGCGGCCGCACGCTTGGGCCACAGGCCGTTCCTCACCGTCGGGCGGCAGTCTCTCGACAGGTTCGTCGGGCCGCTGCGTGACCACGAGGCCCTCGTCCGCGTCGTCGATCCGCCCGAGATCGCGTTGCCACCGACGTGGCGACTGCTGTGCAGCCGGGGACCCTACGGTCTCGATGACGAGCGGGCGGTCATGGCCAAAGTCGACGTGTTGGTGACCAAGGATTCCGGCGGCACTCACACGGAAGCGAAACTCCTCGTCGCCGCCGCACGGGGCATCCCGGTCATCGTCGTGCGGCGGACTCCGCCACCGGCGGGAGTGAAGGTCGTCTCCGACGTCGTCGTCGCCGTGGAGTGGGCACGAACGCGAGCACAATAGCGACCACGACACTGACACCACCCGCTGCCCATGCGACCAGCGTGGCGAGCCGTGCCGCGCGCGGGAGTTCGGCGACTGTCGGAGCCGGGCCGTCGCCCAGCTCCGCGCGGTGCTCGACACGCGCGGCGTAGTGGTTGACCCCGCCGAGCGTGACACCGAGCGCGCCCGCGAAGGCCGCCTCGATGGGACCGGCGTTGGGGCTCGGGTGGCGAAAGGCATCGCGTTTCCAGACGCGCAGAGCGTCCGCACGGTCCCCGCCGACCGCCGGGGCCAGTGCCACTGCCAGCGCGGCGGCGACACGGGACGGCATGAGGTTGGCGACGTCGTCGACGCGGGCACTGGCCCAGCCGAAGCGGCGGTAGCGGGGACTGCGGTGGCCGACCATCGCGTCGAGCGTGTTGACGGCCCGGTAGCCCACCAGCCCGGGGATGCCGAGCGTCGCGCCCCAAAGCAGGGGAGCGACGACGGCGTCGGAAGTGTTCTCCGCCAGCGATTCCACCGCAGCGCGGCTCACCCCGTCGGCGTCGAGGTGGCGTGGATCGCGACCGACCAGGTGGGTCACCTGCTCGCGCGCGGCTGCGAGGTTGCCACGTTCTAGCTGCGCGGCGATGATCTCGCCCTCGCGCACGAGCGACCGGCCGCCGACCACGGTCCACGTCGCCGCGGCGGTGAGCAACGCCCTCGATGCCGGGGATCGGGCCGCACCCTGGGCCAGCGCGGCGACGGCGGCCAGGGGGACTACCACGGCCCCGTGGTGAACCACTCCGGACACCCGGCGGTCTCGGTACAGAACGGTCTCCAGCGCTCGCGCGTACTGGCCGAGTCCCGCCACCGGGTGGCAGCGGGCGGGATCGCCGAGGATTCGGTCCAGGACGAAGCCCAGGCCGAGTCCTACGGCCGTGGCGACACGGGCAGTGGCACGCGACCGGTCGTTTCCGTGCGTACTCACGGTTCGAGACCAGCCACAGCACCGATGACCGTCACGGCGGGAGCACCGATACCCGCGGCCGTCGCGTCGTCGACGATCTGGGCCAGGGAGCTGCGGACCACCCGTTGCGAGGCCAGCGTGGCGTCGGCCACCACCGCGCACGGGGTCGCGGGGTCGAGCCCACCCGAGACGAGTGCCGTGACGATCTCCGGGAGCGTGCGCACGCCCATGAGCACGACGAGTGTCGTTCCGGAGCGTGCCAGCGCGGTATAGTCCAGTGTGGACTTAGGGTGTCCCGGCGGTACATGGCCCGAGACGACCGTGAACCCCTGCACGAGTCCGCGATGGGTCACCGGGATACCGGCCACCGCGGGCCCGGCGATGCTCGACGTCACACCCGGCACCACACGCGTCGGGACACCGGCTTCCGCGCAGGCGATGACCTCCTCGAATCCGCGCCCGAAGACGAAAGAATCGCCGCCCTTGAGCCGCACGACTCGGCGGCCCGCCCGAGCGTGTTCGACGAGCAGCCGGTTGATCTCGTCCTGGCTCGTGGAACGGCCGTAAGGGATCTTCGAGACGTCCAGGACCTGCGCGTCCGGGGATGCCCAGGCCACGGCCTCCCAGGGGGCCAGCCGGTCGGCGACGACGACATCGGCTTCCTCGATCGCCGACCGCCCGGCGACGGTGACCAAGCCGGGGTCGCCCGGCCCCGCACCGACGAGCGTGACCTGCCCGGTGCGGTCCTCCGGAGTGGGGGCGGGTTCCGGTCGTCGTAGGGCGGCGGCGCGCACCACGACGTCGAACGACGATCCGTCGGGAGTCGTCGAAACCCACGTCAGCAGACCGCGGTGCGCGAGATCCTCCACCGCCGCGCACACCGTAGGTGCGGCGACCGTGACGTCGGCGCCCTCGCGCAGCAGCGCGCTCACCGTGGCGACGGCGGCCTCGCTGCCGTCGGTGACGAGCACCGATCGACCGGTGACATTCAGCTCCACGTGTCCTTGCTCCTCAACGTGGTCAACAGCTGCCGGGTGGCGGTGGGCTCGCGCACCGCGAGGCGAGCCCAGGTGCCGTCCAGGCCGGGGAACGTGTCAGCTCGGCGGACGGCGATGCCCACGGTACGCAGCCACGCGTGTGTTCCCCGGCCCAGCCTGGCGAGTACGAAGGGGGCAGCGGAGCCGGTGACCTCGACGCCGAGTTCGGCCAGTCCGTCGACGAGGATTCGGCGTTCTCGCACAGCACGTCGGGCTCGCTGTGCCTGTTCGGCGAGGGCGTCCGGTCCGCTGGCGGCGACGACGGCGGCGAGCGCCGGACCTCCGACCGACCACGGCGGTTGTTGCGCGCTCAGCTCGGCCACGACGGCGGGGTCCCCGACGACGTAACCGGCGCGGATACCCGGCATCGACCACAGCTTGGTCAGACTGCGGATGACCACGAGGCCAGGCGAGTGCTCGGAAGTCAGCGTCTCCGACTCACCGGGGACGAAATCCATGAACGCTTCGTCGACGACCACGACGCGTCCCGGGCGCATGAGCGACCGCAAGACGTCCGCCGAGTGCAGGCGGCCCGTCGGATTCGTGGGGTTGCCGACGACGACGAGATCGGCGTCGTCCGGGACGAGTGCCGGATCGAGAGTGAACCCGTCCTCGGGGCGGCACAGGACGTGGCCGACCTCGTGGCCGGCCGCGCGCAGTGCCACGTCCGGCTCGGTGAACTGCGGATGCACCACCACGGGGTGTCGCCACGGACGCGCCCGCGCCACCAGGACGAACGCCTCTGCCGCACCCGCGGTGAGCAGAACGTCGGTGCGATCCCGGCCATGGCGCCGGGCAACGGCCTCGTGGGCCTCGCTTGCGTCGGGATAGCGGGTGGACGCCGCGACACCCGCGTGCAGTGCGTCCTCCAACCAGCCCGGCCGGGGGAGGTGACTGACGTTGACGGCGAAGTCGAGCAGTCCGTCCCCGGCTTCGACGTCGCCGTGGTGGCGCAGCGGGTCGGTGAGCGCCACGTCGAGCACGGGAGTGACCGACAGACTTGGCGGCGGGCCGGGGGCGCGCTGGTGGGCACTCCCGGCGTGGACGGCGTCGGCGAATCGCTGGGCCTGGTCGGGATGGCCCGCCCAGTGCACGTGCAGGTACGAGGCGGACAGTGTCGGGCCGCCGAATCCCGCGGGCATACCGTCGACACTCCACACTGGACGCTCACCGTGTACCGGTGTGACCGTGGTGCGATGGAACTCGTGTGCGGTGGTGGACGTTCCCGCCTCACCGAGCAGCTGGTCCGGTCCGAGCACGGGACGCCGGTAGGCGAGCGTGAGACGCGGGGTCAGGACCGCTTCCGCGTCCAGCGCCCCGACCATCGGGTGCCCGTCCACGCTGCGGCACAGGTACAGCAGTCCGGCGCATTCGGCCACGGTCGGAACACCGTCGAGCACCGCCTCCCGAAGGTCGGCGCGCAGGCTCGTGTTGGCGGACAGCGCGGCGGCGTGCACCTCCGGAAACCCGCCACCGAGGTACAGCCCACGTGTGCCCGGGGGTAGGTGCGGATCGTGGGCCGGGTCGAACGTCGCGATGGTGCAGCCGGCCGCTTCGAGCAGCTCGGTCGTCTCGGCGTATCGGAACGTGAAGACCCGTCCCGCCGCCACGGCCACGACGGGCGAGTCGTTCGTGGCAGGACGCACGTGAGCGGCGGGGTTCCAGGGTTGCGCGTCGAGGTCGGGTGCTCCGTCGGCGAGTTCGAGGACGGCGTCGAGGTCGACGTGTTCGGCGACCCGCTCGGCCAGGGACTCCAGTGCCGCCGCGGCCTGTGCCCGTTCGGCGGCGGGGACGAGGCCGAGGTGTCGTGACGGGGCGCTGACGTGGTCGTCGCGGTGCAGAATGCCGAGCACCGGTACCCCCATGGCTTCCACTGCCGTCGCCGCCTCCGCCGCGTGGCGCGGTGAACCGGCCTTGTTCAGCACGACACCTGCGATGGTGAGGCCGGGCTGGAACGTGCGCATGCCGTGCACGACCGCGCCGATACTGCGTGAGGCGTGCGAGATGTCGACGACGAGGACGACCGGGGTGCGGGTGAGCGTCGCGATGTGAGCCGTCGACGCGAAACCCGCTCCGCCGATCTGCCCGTCGAACAGACCCATGGCCCCTTCCACCACAGCGACGTCCGCGCCCCGCGAGCCGTGCTGCAGCAGGGGGACGACCAGTGACTCACCGACCAGGTGCGGGTCGAGGTTGCGTCCGGGGCGGCCGGTGGCGAGAGCGTGGTAGCCGGGATCGATGTAGTCGGGTCCCACCTTGTGGCCGGAGACTGCGAGTCCCCGTCGAGCCAGGGCAGCCATGAGGCCGGTGGCGAGGGTGGTTTTGCCATGCCCTGAGGCGGGAGCCGCGACGAGAATGCGCGGAAGCTTCACCACTCGATGCCTCGCTGCCCCTTCTGCCCGACGTCCATCGGGTGTTTGACGTGGTGCATCTCGGTGACGAGGTCGGCCGCCTCGATCAAACGCTGGTCCGCTCGCCGACCGGTCACGACCACGTGTTGGTGCCCGGGCCGGTTCGTCAGCGTCTCCACGACGTCATCCACGTCGACCCAACCCCACTGCATCGGGTAGGTGAACTCGTCGAGCACGTAGAGCTGGTGGCGTTCGGAGGCCAGTCTGCGTTTGATCTCGGCCCAGCCCTCGGCCGCCGCGGCGGCGTGGTCGGCCTCGGTCCCGGACTTGCGCCTCCACGACCAACCCGAACCCATCTTGTGCCACTCGACGGGACCGCCTTCGCCGGTCTCGGCGTTCAGTGCGGCGAGTCGTTCGAGGACGGTCTGCTCACCGATGCGCCACTTGGCCGACTTCACGAACTGGAACACGCCGATGTCCCAGCCCTGGTTCCAGGCGCGCAGCGCCAGCCCGAACGCGGCGGTCGACTTTCCCTTGCCGTTGCCGGTGTGAATCATCAGCAACGGACGGTTGCGTCGTTGGCGGGTGGTGAGACCGTCGTCCGGCACGACCAGTGGTGTGCCTCGGGGCATCAGGCCACCCCCCGGCGAGGGGCGGTAACGCTGCGGACTACGCCGGTGAGGCCGTCCGCGGTGACCTCGCCCAACGGGATGTGCTCGGCACGGAGGTGGTCGGCGAGCTGTGCAGCCAGTCCCATCCGGAAGCGGCCGGTCTCGCAGTCGACCACAGCACTGTGGACTCCGGTCATGGCGAGGTGCCGGGCCACGATGTGTGCGCGCCTCAACGGGTCGCGTCCGGACGTGGCCCGGCCGTCCGTCACCACCACCAACAGCGGCCTGCGAGTCGGGTCCCGCAGCGCCTCGCGCCGCAGCAGTTCCGCCGAACACTTCAGGCCTTCGGCCAGGGGGGTGCGTCCTCCCGCGGGGAGATCGGCAAGGCGGCGCGAGGCGACGTCCACCGAACTCGTGGGCGGCAGCGTCACCTCGGCGCCGTGTCGCCGGAAAGTCACGAGTGCCACTGTGTCGCGACGGCGGTAGGCGTCCAGCAGTAGCGAGAGAACAGCGGTCTTGACCTGTTCCATGCGGCGGCGAGCGGCCATCGAACCGGAGGCGTCGACGCACAGCAGCACGAGATTCGATTCGCGGCCCAGAGCGTCGGCACGGCGCAGGTCATCGGGGGTGACGATCAAGCCACGGCGACCGATGAGACCACCGCGCCGTCGCTGGTGCGGCGCGGCCGCAACGATGGTGCCCGCGAGGTGTAGCCGGTCGTGCGCGCGCCCGTCGCGCCGCGACCCGATCACCGTGCCCTGAGGGGTCCGTGCGCGTGAGCGGCGCCCGGACTGGCCTTCTCCGGTGCCACGCACGACGAGCATGGGCGCCCGGCCTGGTCGACCGACCGCCGAGACCGAGGTGCGGGTCGGCGCGGCGGGCTCGTGGGGCTGTGATCCCTCCTGCGTGGAGGTGCCGCCCGACTGTGACGAGGGTGGCGCGCCGTCACCGGCGCCCCCCTCGGGTGGTTCGTCGGCTCCGCCATCGGGACCCGGGCCGTCAGGCTCGGGGTCTTCGGGGCCGAGCAGGTCGTCGAGCCGGTCTTCGTCGAGCCCCGGTTCGTCGAAGGGGTTGCGGCGACGGCGGTGTGGCAGCGCGAGCCGGGCCGCGGCGCGGATGTCGTCGCGAGTGACGTGGGTTCGGCCCTGCCAGGCGGCGTGGGCGGCCGCCGTCCGGGCGGTCACGAGGTCGGCGCGTAGGCCGTCGACGTCGAACGCGGCACAGATTTCGGTGACGGTCGTGAGCGTGTCGTCGGTCAGCGCGATCGTGCCCGCGAGGCGGCGAGCAGCGGCGAGGCGCTCGCGGAGGCTGCGTTGCGCGGCCTCCCAGCGTGCGGCGAACCCGGCCGGATCGGCGTCGAAGGCCAGGCGACGTCGCACGACGTCCGCGCGCACGGCGGGATCTCGGGGTGCGGCGACCTCGACGGTCAGACCGAACCGGTCGAGCAGCTGGGGGCGGAGTTCCCCCTCTTCGGGGTTCATCGTGCCGATGAGCACGAACCGCGCGGCATGTTCCACCGAGACACCGTCTCGTTCGACGCTCACGCGGCCGGTGGCGGCCGCGTCCAGCAGCAGGTCGACGAGATGGTCGGGCAGCAGGTTGATCTCGTCGACGTACAGCAGGCCGCGGTGGGCACGGGCGAGAAGGCCGGGTTCGAACTCCACGACGCCTTCACGTAGGGCCTTGTCGAGGTGCAGCGTGCCGGTGACCCGGTCGTCACCGGCACCGGCTGGGAGCTCGACCAGTCGCACGGGGCGGGTGACGACGACGGCGGTGTCCGGTGCGAAGGGGCCGTCAGGGGAGACCGCATGCGGATCGCCCGGGTCGACGGAGAAACGGTCGCCCTCGTACACGGAAACCGGTGGGAGTACCTCGGCGAGGCCGCGCACCGTCGTCGTTTTCGCGGTGCCCTTCTCGCCACGCACGAGAACGCCGCCGATGAGCGGGTCGATCGCGGTGAGAGAGAGGGCGAGGGTCATGTCGTCGGAGCCGACGACAGCCGAAAAGGGGTACTGCACTGGCATGTAGGGCTCCCGCTCGATCTGCCATGTGTTCCCGGACACGGGCGTGTCCGGGCGGATCGAGGCCGGTCTTCGGACTTCCCAGATCAGCGCCTGGGTCACCGCAGCGGGCCCTGTGCCGGATTCTCACCGGCTTCCCAGATTCTCCCCGTGGCATGAGCCGTGGGGCACCTCGAACCGTGTGATCACCATAGCCGCACCGGATCGTGCTGTGGGAGCGTGATCCTGTGAATGAACGCACAGTCGGCGCGTCGTTCCGGGGAACAGCTCTGCCGCGCGACGCCGACCAGTCAGGCGGGGCGGCGGGTGCGACCATGACCCTCAGGTGTGGCGAAACATGACACGCCTGGTTGCCGGCGCCGCACTGTCAGCCCTCGACCCGCACGTCCATCACGCCGGGAACCGTGTGGACGAGGCTGATCACCACGTCGCGTTCCGGGCTGTCGACGAACTCGCCGCGCACGACGGCGACCCGGTCCTTGACCTCGGCCGTCCAGCGTCGGTCCGGTGCGCTGTAGGCGTCGAGGACGGCCTGCACATGGGAGGCGACGACGTCGTCGGGGCGCACGAGCGGCCGGAGCACGTCGCGACGGCTCACGATCCCGACGAGCACTCCGTTGTCGACGACCGGCAGGCTGCGCACGCGGTCGGTCAGCATCCTCTGTGCGATGTCGTTGACGTCGGTGTGCGGCGATACGACCTCCACGGGCCGGTTCATCACGTCACCGACCGTGCGTGACGGCGGCACCGACGGGGCATGCCGAACTTCCTCCGCTGCGCGGATCGCGTCGACTTCGGTGATCATTCCGATGACGCGGCGCTCCTCGTCGACCACGGGAAGACCGGCGAACCCGCCTTCGGTCAGTTTCACCACCGCGTCCATCAACGGCGAGTCGGCTGTCGTCGTCACGACGGGCCTCGTCATGATGTCGGACGCTTCCATGCGGTCACCCCCTCACTCCTGCGACACCCATGGAGTTGCCCGTTGTGGCGGGGTCGGGTCAGGGGCTTAGGTCCCGATGCCGGGCGCACGCGCGTCGGTGTGATCTTTCTCGTGTCCCGCCCCGATGCTTGGACCTCCTACTCGCGACGGGTCCCGGGTTCCCCGGTCACCGAGCCGATCGGCACGCCCCTGAGGAGCCGGTGCGCGCGCGGTCGGCCAGGAACTCGTCGATCTCGGTGGCGCTCGGCGCAGTGGCCGGCCCGTGGCGCAGAACCGACAGCGCGGCCGCCGCGTTGGCCCGCGTCGCGGCCGTGGCGAGGTCGATGCCGTCGAGCAGTCCCGCGGCGAGCACTCCGCAGTGCGTGTCACCGGCGCCGTTGGTGTCGACCGGGGTGACGGGGAAACCGGGAACGCGCCGCACCTCGCCGTCGTGTGCGAGCACACAGCCGTCCGGCCCGTCGCGCACGATGACCGCCGCGTCGCGGGCGACCCGGTCGGCCAACGCGCGGGCCGCCGACCCGGGATCGGCGACGCCGGTCAGCACCTCGGCCTCCCTCGCGTTGCAGCTCAGCACGTCCACTCCGGACAGCACCCGGTCCAGCACGTCCGACGGGACGTCGCCCACCAGCGGCCCCGGGTCGAACAGCACCGAGGACACAGAGAGGCCGGGAAGCCACCCCAGCAGCGCCGTCCGGTTCGAGCCGTGCAGGAGGCTGTAACCGCTGAGGTAGACGACGTCCTCGGTGCCGACCTCGACCGTCGCCAACGACTCGGGCGGCAGGCCCGCCTCCGCGCCGGTGCCGGTGACGAAGGTGCGCTCGCCGCTGTCGTCCACGAGCACCACGCACACACCCGTGTCCCGGCCCTCGATGGGCGGTTGGGCCACGGCGATGCCCTCGTCGCGCAACGCGGCGCGGGTCTGGTCGCCGAACCTGCCGTCGCCGTGCGCTCCTGCGTAGAGCACCCGGGCTCCGGACCGCGCGGCGGCGGCCATCACGTTGAAGCCGCCGCCGGGCAGCAGCACCGTGTTCGAGGCGAGCACGTCACCGCCCGCCTCGGGCACGGCGGCCACGCGCATGACCAGGTCCAGGACGACCTGGCCCGTGTGCACGAGCCGTCCCGTCATCGTTCGTCGCCCTCCACCACGCGGGCGCCGCCCAGCAGTGCGTACACGCCGGCGGCCACGACGAACGTGATCACCCAGCCCATGCCGTTCTGCCCGAACCACGTGTCGACCAAGAACCCGCGGAACCAGACGTCGTCACCGGAGCCTGCCGTGACGAACTGGTAGCCCGCCACGATCGCGATCGCCCAGGCGCCGAACGCCCGGGGCTCCACGCCGCCGCGGTACCAGTAACGGCTGGAGCGCGTCACGTCCATCACGCCCTCGGGGTCGTAGCGCCGACGGCGGATCATGTCGACGAGGAACACGCCGACCCATGCCGTGATCGGGATGGCGAGCAGGCTGATGAACGTGATGAACGGCGTGTAGAAGCTGTCCGCGATCAACATGAAGTAGATCGCGCCGACGAACGTCACCGCCACGTCGAGGATCACGGCGTAGACGCGCTTGGTGCGGATGCCCAGCGTCAACGTGGTGAGCCCCGCCGAGTACACCGAGAGGTGGTTCGACAGCAGCAGTCCGCCGAAGGCCGCGACGAGGTACGGGACCGCCATCCAGGCGGGCAGCATGTCGCGGATGGCGGCGACCGGGTCGCCCGCCTCGGCGAGCGTCGGGTCACCGGCGGAGAGCAGGCTGCCGAGCGAGATGAGCAGGACCAGCGGGATCCCCGCGCCCGCGGCCGCCGACGCGACGAGCGAACCCGCCCGCACGGTCGGGGACTGGTAGCGCGACATGTCCGCCGAGGCGTTGGCCCAGCCGATACCGGTGCCGGCGGCGATTGTGCCGACACCGGCGATCATCGCGCCGAGCGACGCGGGGGAGGCCGCGCCGACCGCCTGCCAGTCCACCGTCGTCACGAGGCTCACCGCAACCACGATGTTCAACGCGCCGAAGACCCACGTGGCCCAGCGCTGCACGGCCACCAGCACACGGTGGCCGAGGCCGGACACGATCACGGTGAGCAGGACGAACACGGCGATGCAGAGCAGAGTCAGCAACGGCACGTCCTTCGCGTTCGTGCCCGTGCCGAACACGATCGCGAACAGCGACAGCAGCGCGAATGCCGCGGTGGTGGTGTTGACGGTCTCCCACCCGAGGCGCGAGATCAGCGACACCAGGGTGGGGCCCGCGTTGCCCCGGACCCCGAACACCGCGCGCGACAGCGTCAGACCCGGCGCGCCGCCACGGCGCCCCGCGATGGACACTACGCCGACGATCGCGAACGAGCCCACCGCGCCGAGGACGGCCACGATGACGGCCTGCCAGAACGCCAGGCCCTGGATGGCCACGAGCGTCGCGCCGAGAGGCAGGCCCAGGATCGAGATGTTCGCCGCGAACCAGACCCAGAACAACTGCATCGGGTGGCCGTGGCGTTCGGACTCGGGGACCGGTTCGATCCCGCGGGTCTCCAGCGCTCCCTCGGTGGACGGGGCCACAGTGCCGCCGTCCGCCGTCGTGTTGGTCATGGACGTCTCCTCCATTGGAACGTGCCCGGCCGCGTGCTGCGGAGCTGGAGCAGCCCGTCGGCGACAGGGTCGAGATCGAGCCCGTTGACCTCCCGCACCGTGGTGGTGAGGTCAACGGGAAGCCCGGAAAGCCCGTGCTGGGCGCCGAGTACGGCACCGCAGATGGCGGCCACGGTGTCCGTGTCGCCACCGAGTTCGGCCGCGAGGGTGAGCGCCTGCACGGGTCGGTCGCCGAGTGCCTCGGCCAGAGCGAAGGCGGCGACGACGGATTCCTGCGACGCGACGGACGTGCCGATCACGTCGCACACCGCGTCGGCGAGGGTGTCGGGGTCCATGCCGCGCACCCAGCGGCGGGCCCAGCGAATACGCGCCGCGATGTCGCCACCGGCACTCCAGTGCCCGCGACGGGCTCCCGCCGCGGCGGCGTCCTCGGCATGGTCGAGTGCGGTCGAGGCGTCGGCGCCCTCCAGACCGGCAGACACCGCGGCGGCGACCGCTGCGGCCGCCGCGATGCCGAGGCTCGTGTTGTGCGTCAGTTTGCTCGCGTCGACGACGGCGTCGAGCAATCCGTCGAGATCGGGCGGCGTGGCGATGGCTACAGGCGTGATCCGCATGGCCGCACCGTTGGTGGTGCCCGTCCGGCCGGCCTCCTCGGGGTCCACGCCGGATTCCAGAAGTTCGAGTGCCCGCTTCGTGGAGGGCCCCAGCAGGTCGGCCAGTTCCCGACGGATCATGTCGGCCTCCCAGTCCAGCAACGCCCGGGCGAAGGCCTTCGGATCGATGCGCCCGCCGCCGTCGATGAGCAGCTCGGCGACGAGCAGCGCCTGCTCGGTGTCGTCGGTGACGGTGCCCGCCGGAAGGCCGGGGGAGATGGGCTGCGCCGACACGGCGTCGACCAGCGAACGGACCGGACCGTAGTGACGCCGGATCGCCTCGCGGGACATGGATTGCGTGGGCATGCCCAACGCGTCCCCCAGAGCCAGGCCGGTCAGCGCACCGAGAGCACGGTCGCGAATCTGCATGTGACGGAATTCCTCTTCACGGTCGGCAGCACTGTGTCGGTGGAGCGCTCGCCCGCTGCGGTCGTCAGCGCTCATGACGACCGTCCGAACGCGAGCCGGAACTGGAACCGCGCCGGGTCGAGCAGGCTGACGACGTGCTCGACGAGGCGCCCCTGTGCGTCGGTGCTCGTGCGCACCGCGCGCAGGAACAGCTCGCCCTCCTGCCGCTCCAGCAGCTCCGCCGTGTGAGCGGTGAGCGGCTCGGTGCCGATCCACTGCTCGCCCCGGTACGCGCGCAGGCCGGCCGCGTCGAGTGTGGCGGTCAGCGAGTCGTCGACGAGCCCGTCCTCCGGCAGACTCGCCAGCTCGCCGGTGGCCGGCACCAGCGCGACCTCGTAGGACACGGGGCCCGCCGTGCGGTCGCGGCGCAGGCGGCGAACCGCGACGAACTCGTCGACGGCGTAACGGCGGGTGAGTTCGTCGTCGGTGGTGCGCTCGATCCCGAGTAACTCCGTGCTGATGTCGAAACCGGAGCGGGCCAGCGCGGTGGCCCAGCCGACGGTCTGGTCGAGGGTGATCCCGTCGAAGGTGACGAACGACCCGACTCCGCTCTGCGTGGCGATCAGGTCCTGACGCTGGAGTTCGGACAGGGCGCTGCGAACCGTTCCGCGGCTGACCTGGTAGCGCTCCGCGAGCTCGTTCTCCCCGGGGAGCTGGTCGCCGTAGGAGAGTGCGCCCGAACGGATCTGTCCCGAGAGATCGGCGACGAGCCGATCCCGCTTGCTCATTCGAACCTGACCGGTCCTGTACATACCTGTACATTATCAGGGGCCAGAAGGCGGCTTCGCCCGAGCGGGCGATCCTCGGGCGAGGCTTTCCCGGCGTACGCGGGGCACACGCTGATCGGCCGGTGGTTTCTCCGCTGCGGCCGGTCCGCGGGGCTTCTAATCTGCGGGTGAATCAGCGTCTCGACAGGTCTCGACAGTGAGCGAGGTTTCGCGATGACCACCCTTCCCGTCGGCTACACCTACAACGACAGCAGCCTCGAGTCGTCCCCCGTCAGCATGCCGATCCTGGGCGAGCTCCTGCAGGACGTCATGTGGAACGAGGACGACTCCCGGGCGTTGCGCCGGGCCGGTGAGATCCTGACGCCGCAGACGTCGGAGATCCTCGACGCCTGGTACGACTTCATCGGGTCCACGCCCCATCTCGTCTCCACTTTCCGGGGACCGGACGGCAAGCCCGACCAGGCCTACCTCGACAAGGTGCGCGGGCGGTTCGAACGGTGGATCGTCGACCTCTGCACCCGGGACTTCGACGCGCAGTGGCTCGCCTACCAGGAGGAGATCGGGAAGCGGCACACCCCGGACAAGAAGAACCGGACCGACGGAGTCGACTCCCCGTCCACGTACGTGCCGATGAGCCACCTGATCGCGCTGATCGTTCCCGTCACGGTGACGGTGCGGGAGTTCCTCGAACTGGGAGCGTCCGAGGACGACAACGTGGACGCCATGCAACAGGCGTGGTTCAAGGCGGTCACCCTGTCCGTGGCGCTGTGGACCCGCCCGTACGCCCCAGACCTCTGGTGATGCCCGACTGACCGACACGCCGTGTCCGCGAGCTGTGCACGCGTGTCCGCGAGTTGCGACACCGTGTCCGCCGTCTGTGCACGGATGTTCGCGCCTCCCGTACGCCCGGGTCTGACATAGCACCGTGTCCGCGGGCTGCGTACGCGTGTTCGCGTCGCACGCCGCGGACACGCGTGCGGGAGGTGCGGACACGCGTGCGGGAGGTGCGGACACGCGTGCGGGAGGTGCGGACACGCGTGCGGGAGGTGCGGACACGCGTGCGGGAGGTGCGGACACGCGTGCGGGAGGTGCGGACACGCGTGCGGGAGGTGCGGACACGCGTGCGGGAGGTGCGGACACGGCGATCGATAGGGTGGCGGGCATGACTGCCGGCCTGCTGCGTTCGCCCACTTCGGCCGACCGGCGAGCTCGTGTGGCCGTCGCCGTGCTCTTCTTCACCAACGGAGCCCTCTTCGCCAACCTGTTGCCGCGCTTCCCGCAGATCAAGGCGGATCTCGGGATCGGGAACGCGGCGTACGGGCTGGCCGTGGCCGCGTTCCCGACCGGTGCGATCGCCGCGGGCCTCATGGCCGGTGTGCTGATCCGCACGTGGAACTCGGCGCGGGTGGCCGTCGCCGGAACCCTGCTGACCGGCGTCGGCATCCTCGCCGCGAGCGTGGCGAACTCGGTGCTGCTGTTCGCCGCGGGGTTGTTCGTGGCAGGCGCGATGGACGCGATCACCGACGTCGGTCAGAACGCCCACGGCCTGCGCGTGCAGCGTCGCTACGGGCGGTCGATCATCAACTCGTTCCACGCTGTCTGGTCCATCGGGGCCGTCACCGGTGGAGCGATGGCGGCGGGGGCGATCGCCCTCGACGTGCCGCGAGGGCCGCACCTGTTGGTCGCGGTGGTGCTGTTCTCGATCGTCGCCTGCGTGGCGCTGCGCTTCTGCCTGCCCAGCCCCGACACGGACGCCGCTGCAGGCCACGACGTCGGCGACCCGGAACGGACGGCGCCTGCGCGAGGCCTGCGCACCACCTGGGTGCTCGCCGCGCTGGTGGTCATCGCCACGGCCGGCACGCTCGTCGAGGACGCGGGCAACTCGTGGGCGGCGCTGTATCTGGCGGAGTCGTTGCACGCCTCGGCGGCCCTGGCGGCCTCCGGCTACATCGCGCTCGTCGGGGCCCAGTTCGTCGGCCGCCTCCTCGGCGATCGGCTCGTGAACCGCTTCGGGCAACGCGCGGTGGCCCGCGCCGGTGGGTTGATCGCCGCGGTCGGGATGGGGACGGCGTTGGCGTTTCCCACGGTGCCCGGCACGATCGCGGGTTTCGCGGCCGCCGGACTGGGTGTGGCCACGCTGGTCCCGGCGGCCATGCACGAAGCGGACGAGCTGCCTGGGCTCAAGGCGGGCTCCGGGTTGACCATCGTCTCGTGGCTCATGCGCGTGGGATTTCTGGCCTCTCCGCCGATCGTGGGGCTCGTGGCCGACGCGACGAGCCTGCGGGTGGGCCTGCTGGTGGTGCCTGTCGCCGGATTCCTCGTCATCGTGCTCGCCGGTGTGCTCAAGGGGCGACGCTGGTGACCGGCTGATGGGGTTCGGTGGTGGGTGCGGCCGAGCGACACGCACCCACCGCCGAAGTCGTCGCGCGGCACACCGGCCGCGACAGGGTCACAGGCGTTCGGCCACCTGCACGATGCGGTGCGCGGCGTCCACCGCGGCCTGGTGGTCCTGCGAGAAGTTGAGCCGCACCGACTCGGGGAAGTCGCCGAACTCCGGACCACGGGTGACGGTGACCGCCGCCTCGGTACGAAGCCTGGCGACGAACTCGTCGACCCGCCCCTTCGCGGCGGGCACGTCCAAGAACAGGTAGCTGCCGCCCTCGGTGAGGCGCGTGCTGACCGCGTCGCTGGCGGTGAACACCGAGTGCAGGTCGTCCCGGATCCGGGCGTGGTCGGCGATGCGCTGATCGAGCCAGCCCTCGGACTCGGCGAACCACGGTTCCAGCGCCGCCTGCATGTAGCCCGCGGCGCGCAGTGACACGACGCCCTGGAGCTGCTCCATGCGGTCGACGATCGCCGGGGGAGCGATGGCGACCCCGACGCGGCAACCGGACACGGATTCGGTCTTCGACGGGCCGATGAGGGTCAGGCACCGTTCGGCCGCCTTCGCGCGCAGGTGGGTGAACGGGCGCTGGTCGAAGATCTGGCGCGAGTAGAGCTGGTCGACGACCACGAAGGCGTCGAATTCGGCGGCGAGCGCGGCGATGGACTCGATGTCGTCGGGGGTGTAGACGGCGCCGGTCGGGTTGTTCGGGTTGGAGAACACCAGCAGTCGCGCGCCGTCGGCGAAGGCGGAGCGGAGCGCGTCGAGGTCGAGGCGAGCGGGTTCGCCCGCGGTCGTGCGGTAGTCGAGCTCGACCGCAACGGGGGTGGCCTCGAGGTATTCGACGATCTTGCGGTTGGCGAAGTAGTCCGGCGCGACGACCGCGACCTTGTCACCGCGCTCGACCAGCGACGAGAGGGCGAGGAAGAGGCCGCCCTGCGTCCCCGGGGTGATGATGAGTTCGCTCGCGGGATCGATCGGCGCGCCGGTGAACGCGCTCAGCCGCTGGGCCACGATCTCGCGGACGAAGGCGTGCCCGCGGTAGGGCGAGTACGCGTAGCGCCCGCCGTCGCGCAGGGCCGCCGTGACGGCGTCGATCACCTCGGGCGGTGGGGTGAACGCGGTGACGTCGCCGTGGGAGAAGTCCACGTGGCGCAACCCCGACGGGACCTCGGTGCGCTCCTGACCGGGTGCGTGGTCGGCGTTCATGCGCTGGAAGCGGTACGGGGCGGGCCAGGGGGCCACTGCCATGTCATCCATCCTCTCGAAACCTTCGCCTGTTGCGCCTGGAGCGGAAGGGCTCACGAGCGGACGCGAGAATCGCTCACCAGGACGTCGCGGTCAGTGTGCTGCCGACAGGATTGAATGTCAACATTCAACATTGACCTCGTGGCATACTGGTCCGCATGCGAACACCAGCTCCGCTCGGGCCCGTCACAGCCCGTGGCATCGCCGCCGAGGCCGCCCACATGATCCGCGAGGCGATCATGAACGGAACCTTCCGTCCGGGCGAGGAGCTCAGAGAGGGTGCGCTGGCCGAGTCTCTCGCGGTGAGTCGGGGTTCCGTGCGCGAGGGGCTGTCCATTCTGGAGCGCGAGGGCATCATCCGTACCGGTTGGCATCGGCCCGCCACGGTGATCCCGGCGTCCCGTCACCATGCCAGGAGCCTCTACCGGCTGCGCGCGGGGCTCGAACGCATCGCGGCCCAGGGTGCCGCGGAGCAGGCTCGAGAGGGGGCCTCCGGCTTCGCGGAGCCGCTGGAGCGGTTGCGGACCGCCTTGTCGGACGGCGCCGAGCGCAGCGGAGTGGTGCGAGCCGACCTCGAGTTCCACGACGCCGTCTACGCGTTGGCGGACAACGCCCCGCTGACCAGTGCGTGGCAGGCCATCCGCTCCCAGATCCGCCTGTACCAGCTGCTGCGCAGCACCGAGCCCGAGACGGGGTACGACTCCTCGCTGGTCAGCGAGCACGAGCAGTACGCGGACATCGTGGCGTCGGGCGACGAGGAGGCGGCCGGCCGCTACGCCGAACGGCACGTGGAGTCGGCACTCGAGGTGCTCCTGGAGCGGCTCGCCGACTGAGGCCGGCGCTGCCGCCGAGCGGCAGCTCGTCGAAAGTCAATGTTGACATTCGACGTTGGCGGTGTGATGGTGGTGCCCACCTCAATTCGGCCCCCCCGGCCGGAGAAGCGTCCGCCGAGGCTTCTCCGCGGGCTCTCACCGGATCCCCGCCCCCGATCGTCGATCGACGGACACGGCACCGGTGACGACGACTGTCCAAAGGAGGATCATGTCGAGGTCCATCGATCTCATTGCCGACCTCGGCGAGGGGTTCGGCTCCTGGACGATGACAGACGACGACGCGCTCACCCGCATCGTCACGTCGGCCAACATCGCGTGCGGCTTCCACGCGGGGGACCCCTCCACCATGCGCGACACGGTCGCTCTCTGCGTCGATCGCGGTGTCGCCGTCGGAGCCCACCCGAGTTTTCCCGACCTCCGGGGTTTCGGGCGGCGCCCGATCGAGCTGGCGCCGTCGGACCTGGAGGCCGACGTGCTCTACCAGCTCGGTGCTCTCGACGCCTTCCTCCGACCCCACGACCGACGCTTGAACCATGTGACTCCGCACGGCAGCCTCGGCAACATGACCGCGGTCCGCGAGGACTACGCGCGCGCCGTGGCCCGGGCCGTGCGTACCTTCGACCCGCAGCTCACGGTGGCGTACCAGGAGAGCTGGATGACGCGCGCCGCCGAGGAGGAGGGACTGCCGGTCGCGCGGATCGGCTTCGCCGACCGGGGCTACAACGACGACGGCACACTCGTCGGCCGGAACTCGCCCGGCGCTTTCGTGACCGACGCCGACGAGGTCGCGGAGCGTGCCGTGCGCATGGCCGTTGAGGCAGTCGTCACCACGGTCACTGGCACGTCCCTGTCGATGCCGGTCGACAGCATCCTCGTCCACGGCGACAGCGCGACCGCCGTCGCCAAGGCCGCCACCGTCCGGCAGCGGCTCGAAGCCGCCGGCGTGACCGTCGCCGCGTGGTCCGATCGCTGACCCGTTCGCTCCGTACTCTTCCCGCAGAAGGGATCACCCATGAGTGATGTCGAGAACCGCGACGGGGCCGCTCCGGCCACGTCGTCCCGGGGCACGTTCGCCTCCCGACTCCTCCCGCTCTTCGGTGCCATCGCCCTGATGGCCACGAGCGCCATCGGACCAGGGTTTCTGACCCAGACCGCCACGTTCACCCAGCAGCTCGGTGCGGCGTTCTCGTTCGGGATCCTCATCTCGGTGCTGCTCGACCTCGCGATCCAGCTGAACGTGTGGCGCGTCATCGGCGTGTCCGGTCTGCGTGCCCAGGAGCTGGCGCAGCGGGTCCTTCCGGGGCTCGGCGTCGTCCTCAGCATCATCGTGTTCGTGTGCGGCTTCATCGCCAACATGGGCAACGTGGCCGGTGCGGGACTGGGGCTCAACGTCCTGTTCGGGCTGGACCCCCGGTGGGGGGCCGTCATCACCACCGCGCTCGCCCTCGTCATCTTCCTCAACCGGTACTTCATCAAGATCATGGACCGGACGACCGTTCCGCTCGGCCTTGTCATGCTGGGGCTGACGCTGCTCGTGGCGGTCGTCAGCACCCCGCCCGTGGACCAGGCGGCGCTGCAGACGGTGGTTCCGGACCAGATCGACATCCTCGCGATCACGACGATCGTGGGCGGCACCGTCGGCGGCTACATCACCTACGCCGGTGCGCACAAGCTGCTGGCCAGCGGCATCTCCGGCCCCGGCAAGGTGCGACAGATCGCGAACACGTCGGCCATGGGAGTGCTCGCGACCGGCGTCATGCGCTGGCTGCTGTTCCTCGCCGTGCTGGGCGTCGTGTCGACCGGTGCGGTGCTCGACGTCACCGACAACCCCGCCGCCGACGCGTTCCAGGCCGCCGCGGGCGACATCGGCTTCAAGATCTTCGGCGTCGTGCTGTGGGCCGCCGCGATGACGTCGGTGATCGGGGCGTCCTTCACCTCGATCTCGTTCATCTCGACGTACTCTCGGCGTCTGCGGGACCGCGAGGGCCTCGCGGTGAGCGCGTTCGTCGTGGCCTGCTGCACCGTGTTCCTGCTGGCCGGGCAGACGCCGGTCACCGTGCTGGTCTTCTCGGGCGGCTTCAACGGCCTGGTGCTGCCTCTCGGCTTCACGGTGACCATGTGGATCGCCTGGCGTCGCCGCGACCTGCTGAGGGGCTACCGCTACCCGAGGTGGCTCATCGTCGTGGGCGTCGCGGGCCTCGTCGTGTCGTACGTGCTCGCGGTGCTGGCGTTCGAGCCGGTGTTCGCGCTCCTGCAGTGACCCGTTCGAGAAGGAGAGATCGATGACCCTGGAAACGTGGCGCTCGCTCACCCCGGAGCAGGCTCGGCGGAGGCTGAGGGACGGCTACACCGGCACGACGTCGGGCTGGTGCGACGGGTGGGCGCAGGCCAACCTGCTCGCCGTGCCCCGGGAGCAGGCGTTCGACCTGATGCTGTTCGCTCAGCGGAATCCGAAGGCGTGCCCGCTGCTGGACGTCTTCGATCCCGGTGCGAGGAGCAGCGCCCGGTTCCAGGGCGACATCACCACGGACCTGCCCGCCTACCGCGTGTACGAGCGGGGAGAGCTGGTCGCCGAGAAGACCGAGGTGACCGGGCTGTGGCGCGACGACCTGGTGGCCTTCCTGTTCGGTTGCTCGTTCAGCTTCGAGCGGGCGCTGACGGAGGCCGGCATCGAGATGCGGCACACGACGGCGGGCAGGACGGTGCCGATGTACCGGACGACGATCGCCTGCGAGCCCGCGGGCGTGTTCTCGTCCTCGATGGTGGTGTCGATGCGCGGTGTGCCGGCGAGCCGCGTGCCCGACGCCGTGCGGATCTGCGCCCGGTACCCGGCCGTGCACGGCGCGCCGGTGCACATCGGTGACCCCGCCTCGATCGGGATCACCGACCTGGACACTCCGGACTGGGGCGACCCGCCGGTCCTGCGGGACGGCGACGTCCCCGTCTTCTGGGCCTGCGGGGTGACACCCCAGGCCATGGTCATGGAGTCCCGACCGGAGTTCGCCATCGCTCACGCGCCGGGCCGGATGGCCATCACCGACATCCGTGAAGCGGATCTGATCACACCGTAGGGAGGTGGCATGGAGGGCGGAGTCCACATCTCGTCGCAGGGCGACGCGGCCCTGCGGGTCCGGTTCACCGCGGACGACGCCGAGGAACGCTGGCGCGGCGTGCGCCGTCTGGTCTCGCGCCTCGACGAGCTGCGGCTCCCGGCGATCAGCGGTGTCGCGGCCACCTACGACTCGGCGCTGATCGAGTTCGACAGCCTCGGCATCAGCCCGGAGGATCTCCGGTCGCTGCTCCACTACGTGAGCACGCGGGCCGCGGCGGTGAACTCCCTGCCCTCCATGCCCTCCAGCGGAGTCCCGGCCGGCGAGGAACCGCGGTACTTCCGGGTCCCGGTCCGTTACGGCGGAGACCGAGGCCCCGATCTCGCGCTGGTGGCGGAGCTGTTCGGGGAGAGCGAGGACGACCTGATCGCGCGGCACAGCGCGGACTGGTACCTGGTGCGGTGTTTCGGCGCGCCCGCGGCCTCGCCGATGATGGACGGACTCGGCCGCGAGGTCTCGGTTCCCCGCCGATCGGATCCCCGGGTCCGAGTGCCCGGTGGGTCGGTCGCGCTGGCCGGTGTCCAGTCGCTGATCTACTCGGTGAACGCGCCGGGTGGGTGGCAGCTGATCGGGCACACGCCCGTGGAGCTCGTGTCCGCCCACAGCGACGAGGTGTGCGCCTACCGCCCCGGTGACTACGTGGGCTACTTCCCGATCACCGACGCCGAGTGGGATCGGTACGAGGGTTCGCCGATGGAGGAGTTCCGTGTCGAGCGGGATTAGCACGGCCACCGTGGTCGAGGCCAACTTCGCGATGCTGCAGGACGCCGGGCGTCCGGCCGGAGCGTCGTGGGGCATCGCCGCGAACGGCGCTCTGGACCAGTTCTCCTACCACTACGGCAACGCGCTGGTGGGCAACCCGACGAGCCTGCCGTCCCTGGAGACCGTGCTGACGGACCTCGTCGTCCGGTTCGACCACGCGGCGGTGGTCGCCGTGACCGGAGCACCCGCCGTGGTCACCGTCGACGGGCACCCGGCGCGGTCGAACCAGGCGACGATCGTGCCCGCGGGCGCGGAACTGGCGGTGCGGGAGATCCGAGAGGGCCTGCGCTGTTACGTCAGCGTGTTCGGCGGCTTCCAGGGTGGGCAGACGTTCCTCGGCAGTGTGGCTCCGGACCGCACCCTGAAGTTCGGGTTGGACCTCGTTCCGGGACTGGAACTGCGTTACGGCTCCGGCGAGCGCCTCGACACGCGTGCCCGCGAGTATCCGTTCCCCGTCCTGGACCCGCCGCGCCGACCGTTTCCGGCGGCAGGGCAGCTCGGTGTGCTCCCGGGCGAGAATGCCGACCTCTTCGAGGACTCGGCCGCGGAGCTGTTCGCGGCCGAGTACGTCATGACGGAGAAGACCGACGCGGTGGGCTCGCGGCTGTCCGGCCACGTCCCCCGGCGCCACACGCACGGCGAGATCCTCTCGCGGGCGCTGCCGATCGGGTCGATCGAGGTGCCCGGCGGCGACGAGCTGCTGGTGTTGAACCGCGGGCGTGGTCTGTCCGCGGGCTATCCCGTGGTCGGCGTCATCTGCACGTCGTCGATGAACGAGCTCTCGCAGACCCGTCCCGGAGCCGCGGTGCGGTTCGTACCGATCACCGAGGAGGACGCTCGCCGGCTGCGGTTCCGGGAGGCGGAGGTCGTCCAATCCACCCGCGAACGGATGGCGACGATCCTCGACTCCCCGCGGGTGGGCGGAGCCGGTGAACGGAGAACTCACGAATCGAGGAGAAGATGACGCACTCGGAGCTGGCCGGACTGTCCGTCCCGACACCGCAAGGCCACTACCGGCCGGTGCGGCGCTGCGGGGACATCCTCGCGACCGCGGGAATGACCCCGCGCGTGCGGGGCGAGATGCGGTACCCGGGGCGAGTGGGCGCCGAGCTGTCCCTCGACGACGCGCGGGACGCGGCCCGGATCGCGGTCCGCAACGCGCTGATGGCGCTCACCGTCGAGGACGAGGGACTCCAGCGCGTGCGGTTGCTCAGGATGACGGTGTACGTGTCGGCGGTCGACGGGTTCGCCGAGCACTCGGCCGTCGCCGACGCGGCGTCGGACGTGGTGGTGCGCGTGCTGGGTGAGCGGGGCGCGTGTGCTCGCTCGGCCATCGGCGTGGCGTCGCTGCCCGGCCGGGCGTGCGTCGAGATCGAGCTGACGGCGCTGGTCGAGCAGCGCTGAGCGGGCGCCGCGACGGTCGTCACCGCGTCGCGGTCGGGGCGCCGGAGGGTTTCCCCCGTGTGAGTGGTGGTAGTCGATCGCCAGGCACGCTGGCGCCCCCGTGTGGTCGCCTCCCCGGACGCACCCAGGAGGAAGCCATGGAACCACCCCGCATCCTGGTGGTCGGCGGAGGGTTCGCCGGAGTGGAGTGCGTGCGCCGCCTGGAACGGCTGCTGTCCCCGGAGGAAGCGTCGATCACGCTGGTCGCCCCACGCAACTACCAGCTCTACCTGCCGTTGCTGCCGCAGGTGGCGTCGGGAATGCTCACCCCGCAGTCGGTCGCGGTCTCCCTGCGGAGGTTGCTGCGTCGCACGCGGATCGCGCCCGGTGCGGCGCTCGGTGTGGACCTCGACACCAAGGTCTGCGTCGTGGAGGGCCTGTCGGGGCGCATGCGGATCGAACCGTACGACTACCTGGTGCTCGCCCCCGGCAGCGTCACCCGCACGTTCGACATCCCCGGGTTGGCCGAGCACGCGCGCGGGATGAAGACCCTCGCGGAGGCGGCCTACCTGCGCGACCACGTGATCGCCCAGCTCGACATCGCCGCAGCCGCACCGGAACACGAGGAGAGGGAAGCCCGCCTGCAGTTCGTCGTCGTGGGCGGAGGCTACTCGGGAACGGAGACGGCGGCGTCGCTGCACCGGCTCACGGCCGCGGCCGTCGACCGCTATCCGGGGCTCGACCCTCGGGTGATCAAGTGGCATCTCGTCGACATCGCTCCCCGGCTGATGCCCGAACTCGGGGAGAGCCTCGGTGACGCCGCGATGAACCTGCTGCGGCAACGCGGTATCGACATCTCGCTGGGCGTGTCGGTGGCCGAGGTCCAGGCCGACACGGTGAAACTGACCGACGGCCGGGTCCTGCCGTGCCACACCCTCATCTGGACCGCGGGGGTGCAGCCGAGCCCGCTGATCGGCACGCTCGACGTCGAGACGGTGCGCGGGCGCGTGAAGGTCACCGAGTACATGGACGTGCCGGGCAGGCACGGTGTGTTCGCCGTCGGTGACGCCGCCGCGGTGCCCGACCCGTCCAAGGGCGACGGAGCCGTGTGCCCGCCCACCGCGCAGCACGCGCAGCGGCAGGGCAAGACGGTCGCGCGCAACGTCGTCGCGGCACTGCGCGGGTATCCGCTGCAGCCCTACCGGCACAGGGACATGGGCCTGGTCGTGGACCTGGGTGGCGCGGACGCGGTCGCGAACCCACTCGGGGTGTCGCTGAAGGGACTGCCCGCGCAGACGGTCACCCGCGGCTACCACATGCTGGCGCTGCACACGCGCGTCGCCAAGGCGCGGGTGCTGACGAACTGGTTGCTCAACGCCACGGCGGGCGACGACTACGTCCGGATGGGCTTCCTCGCCAACCAGCCGGCGACGCTGCGGCACCTCGAGCGCACGGACGCCTACCTGAGCCCGGAGGAGTTGCGCGCCTACACGGAAGCCTCCGACGTGCGCGGCTAACCCTCCGACGGGGATTCCGGGGGTACGGACGGAAGCCAGGCTCGAACCACGTAGGCCACCACGACCGAGACGATGACCAACGGCATCACGACGAGGCCGCTGGAGAGCAGCAACAGCGTGGCCAGGAGCACCGACACCAGCGGCAGCCCGAGCATCGTCACGCACAGGGCCCCGATGCCCATGGCGGCGGCCGGAACGGGAGTCAGGCCGGGCAGGTGGGACAACGCCAGCCCTGCGGTAGCGCCGAGGAACATCGCCGGGAACACGGGCCCGCCCCGAAACGCGCTCAACGAGACGCCGTATGCGAGTGCCTTGGCTCCGAGCAACAGCACCAGCGTCCCGGCCGAGTACTCGCTGCTGTGCTCCAGCAGGGGGCCCAATGCCTCCTGCCCGGAGAAGAGCACGTCGCTCGTGCTCTTCCCGGTGAGGACGGCGTAGAGGCAGGCCAGCAGGCCCACGACCAGGCCCGCTGCCGTCGTGGCCACGACGACGCGTCGCCGCACCCAGCCGCGCAGCACCGCGCCGAGATGGCGGATCGCCGTCCCCAGCAACGCCGCCCCGACACCGATGACGACGGCCCAGCAGAACTGCGCCACGGTCAGCTCGCGCACCTCGGGCAGGTTCGGGATCACCAGCGACGGCTTCACCAGGCCGGTCACCGAGTCCAGGCCGACGAAGATGAGCGCCCCGAGCCCGGACGCCAGCAGCCCCGGCACGAGCAGGACCGACGTGAGCCCCGTGCCCGCGCTCGCGATCTCCATCAGCAGGAACGCGCCGAGGAGGGGAGAGCCGAGCAACGTGCTGATCGCGGCGAAGCTGCCCGCGGCGCCGATCAGGGCCACGGCCTGTTTCGGGGCACCCCGTTTCAGCGCGCGGACCGCCAAGGCCGCGAGCCCGCCCCCGAGCGCGATCAACGGTGCTTCGGGCCCGAGCACCGCGCCGAACGCGAGCGTGCCCAGTGCCGCGAGCGCGATGCCGGGTAGGTGCCGGGCCGTGGGCGGGCCGCCCGGGGAGAAGCCGTCCACCGGGGACTCGCCGCCGGATCCGGGCAGGTACCGGATCACGAGCCCCACGACCAGTCCGCCGAACGCCACCAGTGGCAGCGGCCACCACACCGGTTCCCGGCCGAGGCCGAGTGCGTGCGGCAGCTCGCCGAACAACCCACGCTGCGCGTACAGCGAGAGCTGGAGGAACCCGTACGACGCCAGTGCGACGGGGACACCGAGCAGACCCGCCAACGCGAGCGCGGCGAGGTAGTGGCGGGAGCGCAGCAACTCCGCGGGAGTGCGTGGCCGGCTCGCAGCAACTGAATCGGGGGGAATGCCCTGATCTCCCGGGTGCTTCGAGGTCACGGGGCCCCTCCCGCAGGTGGCCGTCACGGACGGGATCGGTCAGGCGCGTTCGAGAGCTTCGCCGAAGTCCCGCAGGAAGAGCGCGTGCCGGTTGTGGGCGAGGACGTGGCCGGTGACGAGCACGGCCACCACCGGCCAGTCGACCACTCCCACGGCCCCGAGGGTCACGACCCCGCCGAGGAACGCGAGCTGGTCCGAGGGCGGCAGTTCGAGGGTGCCGAGGAAGGGAACGTTGATCCGGCACGAACTGCGCTTGGCGGCCGTGCGCACAGCCTGCGCGTTGTCCCCACCGGTGTGACCGGTGCCGGTGGTCTGCTCGGAGGCGCCGCTGTGGCTGTCCATGTCCCCAGTGTGCGGCCGTGGCGGGTGAGGTGCACGCGACCGCGGCGTCGGTGGGGCGGCACGTCGTTCGCCACCCTGCCGGGGCGGCGTGGCGTGCGTAGGCTCGGTCGAGCAGAGACCCACCGGACCTCACCGGCGGCTCGGCGGCGACCACACACGTTCGGCGGCGGGCCTCGCGACCGAGCGTGAGGGGAGCACAGAGATGGCCCTGCAAGTGATCGATTTCCCCGGGGTGGTAGCGCTTCGGGCCCCCGCGAGCACGGTGACGGATTGACTCGTGCGCGGATTCCTCCGTAGGCAGGCCTGTGAACCACGGCGTGAGGTGCCGGGGCAGGTGCCCACGCCGGTCCGCCGGTTCCTCAGCACCGAGGCGGGTAGTGCGTCGCTGCTCCTCGCGGCGACGGTGGTGGCGTTGCTCTGGGCCAACTCGCCGTGGTCGGCGTCGTACGAGGTCGTGTGGGGCACGGAGCTGTCGCTGTCGTTCGCGGGGGCCGACCTGTCGATGGACCTGGAGCACTGGGTCGTCGACGGTCTGATGGCGCTGTTCTTCTTCTCCGTCGGGCTGGAGGTGCGCCGCGAGTTCTCCGTCGGGGAGCTCACGAACCGGCGCCGGGCCGCGATCGCGGTGGTCGCGGCGGTCGGCGGTCTGGTGGTGCCGACGGTGCTCTACCTGCTGCTGGCGCCCGCGGGCGACGCCGTGCACGGCTGGGGTGTGGTCATCGGGACCGACACGGCGTTCCTGCTGGGCGCACTCGCCGTGGTGGGCCCGCGGTTCTCGACCCAGCTGCGGATCTTCCTGCTCACCCTGACGGTGATCGACGACATCATGGCCGTCAGCGTGATCGGGATCTTCTACTCCGGTTCGGTCGATTTCCTCGCGCTGTTCGTCGCGTTGGTGTTCGGCGGGGTCCTCTGGGGGCTCGGCCGGCTGGGCGTGTGGCGGGCGACCCCGTACGTCGTCGCCGTGGTCGGGTTGTGGCTCGCCACGGTGGAGTCGGGCCTGCACGCGGCCATCGCCGGGATGCTCGGTGGGTTGCTGGTGGGGGCCCGCAGTCCCGTGCGGGAGGAGGTCGAGCAGGCCGCGCGCTGGTTCCGGGCGTTCCGGCAGTCGCCGCGGGTCGAGGTGGGCCGCACGGCGCGGTTCGGGCTGGACCGGGCGATCTCGGTGAACGAGCGTCTGCAGGCCGCGATCCATCCGTGGGCCAGCTACGTCGTCGTGCCGCTGTTCGCCCTGGCCAACGCCGGGATCGACCTCCGCAACGGTGTGCTCACCGAGGCCCTCACCTCCCGCCTGACGTGGGCTGTGGTGATCGCGTTGGTGCTCGGCAAGTTCGTCGGGATCAGCCTGAGCACGGTGCTCGGCGTCCGGCTGGGCGTCGGTCGGCTGCCCCGGGGAGTCGGTCTCGGGCACGTGTTCGGGGGAGCCGCGTTGTCGGGGATCGGGTTCACCGTCGCGCTGCTCATCGCCCGTCTCGCGTTCGACGACCCGGTCATGCGTGACGAGGCGATCGTCGGTGTCCTGCTGGCCGCGGTGCTCGCGACGGCGCTGGGCTGGGCGGTGTTCCGCATCGCCGTACGGTTCGGCGGGCAGACCGACGCGGACCTCCCGCGTCGCCTCGACCCGCCGGTCGACGCGGGACGGGACAACGTGCGCGGTGACGTCGATGCGCCGCTGACCCTGGTCGAGTACGGCGACTTCGAGTGCCCCTTCTGTTCCCGTGCCACGGGCGTGACCCGCGAGCTGAGGGCGCGATTCGGCCCGAACCTGCGCTACGTGTTCCGGCATCTCCCGTTGTCGGACGTCCATCCCCATGCCGAGTTCGCGGCTCGGGCCGCGGTGGCCGCACAGTGGCAGGGCAAGTTCTGGGAGATGCACGACGTCCTCTTCGAGCACCAGGACCAACTCGAGTTCGAGGACGTCGCCGGGTACGCCTCGGAGCTGGGTCTCGACGTGGAGGTCTTCCTCCGGGATCTGGAGTCCGAGGAGGCGGCCGCCGTGGTGCAGGCCGACCTGGTGAGCGCGGAGGCCAGTGGGGCGGTCAGCACGCCGACGTTCTTCGTCGGTTCGCGGCGGCACGTGGGCCCGCACGACACGGAGACGTTGGCGATGGAGCTCGAGGCGTCCCGCAACCGGTCGGAGGTCTGACGTGGGACGAGAGGCGTCACCACCGGCGGCGGAGGTGCTGGCGTTCGGCGATCCCGCCGCCCGGTGGGTGCTGGCGGCGACGGTGCTGGGGTCCGGTCTCGCGTTCTTGGACGCCACGGTCGTGAACATCGCGCTGCCCGCCATCGGCCGGGACCTGGGCGCCGACGTCACGGGCCTGACCTGGACGGTCAACGCCTACACGCTGACCTTGGCTGCGTGCGTGCTCGTCGGTGGTTCGCTGGGAGACCGCTTCGGCCGCCGACGTGTGTTCCTGATCGGAGTCGCGTGGTTCGGTGCGGCGTCGGTGGCGTGTGCGATGGCCACGGGCGTGCCCGTACTCGTCGTGGCGCGCGCGTTGCAGGGAGTCGGCGCGGCCCTGCTGACACCGGGTGCCCTGGCGATCCTGCGCACGACCTTCCGCGAGGCCGACCGGTCGCGCGCGATCGGTGTGTGGTCGGGGTTGGCAGGCCTGACCGGCGCGGTCGGTCCGTTCCTCGGCGGGTGGCTGCTCGGCGTCGGGTCGTGGCGGTGGATCTTTCTGATCAACGTGCCGATCGTGCTCGGTGTCCTGGCCATCGGGGCCCGTTTCGTGCCGGAGTCCCGGGACGCGCGGGCGCCCGAGCGCATCGACGCTCTCGGCGCCGCGCTGGCCGTCCTCGGGCTGGGCGCCGTCACCTACGGCTTGTCGGTGTGGCCGGTCGAGGGCGGGGGGTCGGCGGTGGTGCTCGCGGCGCTCGGGCTGGGCGTGGTGACGCTGGTGGGGTTCGTCGCCTGGGAGCGCACGACCTCCGTGCCGATGTTGCCGTTGCGCCTCTTCTCCGCGCCGAGGTTCGCGGTCGCGAACCTGGTGACCTTCCTCGTCTACGCCGGACTCGGCGGCGTGTTCTTCTGGCTCGTGGTGGCGTTGCAGGTCGTGGCGGGGTGGACGCCGCTCGCGGCGGGACTGTCGCTGCTTCCGATCACCGGGCTGATGCTGGTGTTCTCCCCGAGCGCCGGCGTGCTGGGCGACAAACTCGGACCCCGGATCCCCATGACGGCAGGGCCACTACTGGGCGCGGTGGGTGTCGCACTCCTGGCGCGCGTGGGGCCGGAGACGTCCTCGTGGCCGGAGGTCGTGCTTCCCGTGACGGTGCTCGGTGTCGGCCTCACCCTGACCGTGACCCCGTTGACCTCGACCGCGCTTGGTGCCGTCCCGGACGAGCACGCCGGGCTGGCCAGCGGTGTCAACAACGCCGTCGCGCGCACGGGTGGGCTCGTCATCGTCGCCGCGCTTCCGACACTCACCGGACTGGGAGCGGAAGGGTTCGGCGACGCAGGCGTGCTCGCACCGGCGTTTCGCATCGCGATGCTCGTCTGCGCGGCGTTGTTGGCGGTGGGCGGAATCGTCGCGGCGCTGTTCCTCCGCCCGCCACGACGGGCGCCCGAGGAGGAGAGCGTCTGCCCGCGCTATCACTGCGCGATCGCCCAGCCTCCGGTCGCCGTTGCGGAAGATCGTTCGGGACGGCCCTCCGGCTGAGCCGGTGCGCCTGCATACCCGCCAGTCGGACGGGTAGTCGGGACACAAGACGACACCGGGTTCGGGAGATGCGATGGACGGCCCCTGCGAGCACGTCGAGCTGGTGAGCAGCGTCGAGCCGTCGGCCGACGGCTGCGAGGACTGCCTTCGGACCGGGGACCAGTGGGTGCACTTGCGCATCTGCATGTCGTGCGGGCACGTCGGCTGCTGCGACAGCTCACCGAACCGCCATGCCACCGCTCACTGGCAGAGCCGGCCCGAGCACCCGATCGTGCGCTCGTTCGAGCCGGGCGAGAACTGGTGGTGGTGCTTTCCCGACGCGCGACTGTTCGAGGTGGCGTCGGCGGCGCCCGCGCCCTCGCACTCCTGAGGAGGGTGATCCGGGTGGAGTCCCCGTGGCCCGCGCTCCCGGTGGCGACGTGGCAGCCCACGCGTGACACGTTCACGCTCTGGCTGCAGATCATCGGCAAGATCCGCATCGCGCGCACGCCGTTGATCAATCACTGGTGGAACGCGCCGCTCTATCTCACCGCGCGGGGACTGACGACCTCCCTGATCCCGGACGGCGCGGGGCGGAGTTTCTCCGTCGACCTCGATCTGCTGGAGCACCGGCTGGAGGTGCTCACGACGCGGGGCGAGTCGCGCACCGTCGAGTTGGCGCCGAAGCCCGTGAAGCAGTTCCACGCCGAGCTGGGGGAGGCGCTCGACGCTCTGGCATTGTGCACCGACATCTGGCCGATGCCCGTCGAACTCCCCGACGCCATCCCGTTCACCACCGACACGACGCACGCGGACTACGACGCCGACGCCGTGACCACGTTCTGGCGGATCCTGGTCGAAATCGAGCGGGTCTTCACCGAGTTCCGGGCGCGGTTCGTGGGCAAGTCGAGCCCGGTCCACCTCTTCTGGGGTGCGCTCGACCTCGCGGCGACCCGGTTCTCGGGCCGCCCCGCACCACCGCATCCCGGCAGGGTGCCGAACTGCGGCCCTCACGTGATGCACGAGGCGTACTCGCAGGAGGTGAGCAGCTGCGGGTACTGGCCGGGCGGTGACGGCGAAGGCCTCTTCTACTCCTACGCGTATCCGGAACCGGAGGGGTATCGGCGGGAACCGGCCGGGCCGGCCGCGGCCTGTTTCGACGAGGACCTGGGGGAGTTCGTGCTGCCGTACACGGACGTGCGAACGGCTCGCGATCCCGACGGGATGCTGCTCGACTTCCTGCAGCGCACGTACGAGGCAGCGGCGAACACCGGCCGGTGGGCTCGCTCTGCCCTCGAACGCGGGCAGGCCACGGAGTAGGCGCGCCCGGCCCGGTCAGAGCAGGAAGTAGTCGAGGGTGAAGACGACGACGGCGATGGCGAGCACGCCCGCGACGAGACCCACTCCGATGAGCACGGTCGCGAGATACAGGTGCCGGGACGTCCAGGGAATCGCACCGGGATGCCTGCGCTGCACCTCCTGGTAGGACAGCACACCCGGGTAGGAGGTCGCCGGCAGTCGCAGGGCCACCGCGAGCCGGTGGAGATCTCGCTCCTGGTACAGCGGACCCGCGAGCCGCATGAGCGGCCTGCCCGCGTGGTCGAGCACGACGAGGGTCGGTGTGGGCTTCAGTTCGGTGCGCATACGCGGCGGCAGAGTCACCAGCAGCACGGACGCCGCGTCGGCCTTGGACCGCATCCGGGGGCGGCCCAGGAGCCCCGCCTTGCCGAACGCGGTCGGCGTGACGACGGCGTGGGAGTTGCGCTGCCGCAGCAGCACGGGAGTCAGGACCAGGAGGGTGGCGGCGCACATGATCAGCGCGCCGCCGTCACCGGCGTTCACGTAGCCGATGGCGCCGGTGATCGCCAGCGTGAGCCCGGCGAGCCCCAGCGTGGCCTTCGCGCTCGGGCGGGGAGGCCACACCACGAGCGTGCCTTCCTGCGGTGTCCGCATGGACGTCGACAGTAAGCGGTCGGGGTTGGGGCGCGGGGCACGAGTGAAGAGGTTCACGGCGTTGCCTTGCCCGGCCGGCGGGGGAGAAGGCGGGACAGAGGGGAAGGTGACGCGGTGGGGCAGCGCCGGTGTCGCGATCGACGACCTCGGCGCTGCGGGGGTGTCGAGGTCGAATGGGCCGCGGATCGCGCACGGTCACGCGGCGGCCCACCCGGCCCCTTTAATGTATAACATCCTATACGCCGGGGCGCTGCGCGCCAGTATTTCTCTGAATCTCGGCTTCCGTCATGGCGTCACGGCACAAATCGCTACAGACCTGAGTGGCCTTCCCGAAGTTGATCTTGATTACCAGGGGTATCCGCCCTTGGGGCGGACACCGTCGAAGTCGGTGTCCAGGGATCCGGCGTGGTCGATCACGGACTCGTCGTGCTGCTCCGGATCGACGGTCTGGTTGTGCCCGACCTGGTCGCTGTAGGCGATGCGCCCCTCGCCGTCGAGCACGATGGTCTCGCCCTGGTTGACCGCGTCGGTCACGAGTTGTGCCAACTCCTCGGGGCTGGCGTCGGGGTTCTGGACGGCGATCCGGCGCCCCAGTTCGTTGTTGTGCAGGTCCATGGCTTCGGACTGCATGTCGTTGGTCGGCCGCTGTTCGTGGGCCGTGGCGAAGGCCTCCGCCCACTCCTCGCCGAACTCCTGGGTCATGCGGGCGTTCCAGTAGGCGTGGCGGAACGCGTCGGTGTGGCTGTGCGTGGTGTGCTCCAGGTCGAACTGCTCCTCGCTGACGACGTACGCCTCCTGCTGCACGCGATACCACGTGTACATCTCGTCGGGCCGCAGCTGCCGGAAGAGTTCCAGCTCCTCGGCGTTCCAGTTGCTGGAGGGGATGTCCTTGCCGAACTTCTCGAGCAGGGGGTTGATCAGGTCGGCGAGGTCCTCGGGCGGGAACTTGACCTGCGGAGAGGACGAACCGGCGACCTGGTACTCCCGCAGGATCTCCTCCAGCGACCGGCGTCCCTCGGGAGTGTCGGCGACGAGTTCGCTGAGGGACCTGCCGCCGTAGAGGACGGTGCCGAGCTTCGTCGTCGCGTCGGCGGTGTCCTGGTGCAGCGTCGAGTACACCGTCGCCGCGTCCTGCAGGGCTGCGGCGGCGGGCCCGACGAGTTCGGCCGTCGCGGGGTCGTCGGGTGGCAGTGCCGCCGCTCGTTGGGCCAGGTCGGTCAGTTGCGCGTGCACGTCACCGTGTCGTTCGTGTGCCTGTCGGGTCGCGTCGGCGAGGCCGGTGAGGATACCGGCGGTGGAGCGGGCCGTCTCCGCCTCGGTCTCGGTGCCCTCGCGTTCGGTGTCGATCTTGTCGAGTGCCTTGTCGGCGGCCTCTCCCTCCCACGACTCGCGGATCTTGGCGACGACCGGGTTGAGCGCTTCGACGGCCGCGTCGAGTCCGTCCGCGACGCGGCCGCAGGCGAGGGCGAGGTCCTCGATGCCGTCCGGGTCGCCGGGGATCTCGGCGGTGGCGGTGACGGCCGAGGCCAGGAGGTTGGCGACGGTGTCGGTGGTGATCTGCCCGGACCAGCCGTTCAGGCGTTCGGCGAGTGCGTTCAGTTCACCAGCGGGAAGCTGGCTCACGTCAGTTTCCTCCTAGGAGATCGGTGATCCGGTTGGGTACGACGCGGTCGATGGCGTCGTTCACGGTCTCGGTGACGCGGTCGGTCGCATTGCTGACCGTGTCGGTGACTTTCTCGGCCGCGTTGCTCACCGTCTCGCCGATGCCGTCGACGGTCTCTCCGACGGCGTCCTCGAACTTCTGGTAGGCGGAGCGGCCGTCGCGGACGGCTTGGGCGATGCCCTCGTACTTGACGGCGCGGTCGCGGAGTAGGCCGGCGAGGCCGGACTGCAACTCGGTGAACGCTTGCCCCGCTTCGACGGTCGCGAAGGCGGCGGAGCGGTCCCCGGTATCGGAGTTCCAGGTGTCGCGGACTGAGCGGATGTCGGACTCGATGTAGTCGACCGACGAGGCGATGTCGGCGAGGTCGTCCTGCGACGCGAAGAAACCTGTCACGGGTGTCCCCTCGGTAGTAGGCGGAGCGTGATCATATCGGGACAGCGGTGACGGAAAAGCGCATTCCCGACAAGTCTCCTGTGGAGGTGACAAGTTCAGGCGCGGGCGCCTCTCGCCGATGTCGCGGTGATCGCCACGCAGGACGCGGATCATGTGGAGCCCGCGGTCGCGTTGGCGCGTCAGGGGTATCACCTGTTGTTGGAGAAGCCGATGGCGACCTCCGAGGCGGACTGTGAGCGCATCGTCGACGCGGCGGAGGGGGCGGGTGTGCTGCTGGCGGTGTGTCACGTGCTGCGGTACACGCCGTACTCGCGGCGGTTGAAGGCGCTTGTGGACGGTGGCCGGATCGGGGATGTCGTGAGTGTCGAGCATCTGGAGCCGGTGGGGTGGTGGCA
The DNA here is from genome assembly GCF_000231055.2 of Saccharomonospora azurea NA-128. Taxonomy (GTDB): domain Bacteria; phylum Actinomycetota; class Actinomycetes; order Mycobacteriales; family Pseudonocardiaceae; genus Saccharomonospora; species Saccharomonospora azurea. The sequence goes on from NZ_CM001466.1 coordinate 438,547, forward strand.
TCAGGCGCACTCGTATGTGCGGGGCAACTGGCGTCGGGAGGACACGTCGACGTTCATGTTGATGGCGAAGTCGTGTCACGATCTGGACTGGTTGACGCATTTGATCGGGCGGCCCGTGGAGCGGGTGTCGTCGTTCGGTGGGTTGTACGAGTTCCGTGCGGAGCGCAGGCCGGTGGGTGCTGCCGATCGGTGCCTGGACTGTGCTGTGGAGGCGTCGTGTCCGTATTCGGCGCCGCGGATCTATCTGCCGTCGTTGAAGGAGCCCGACCGGGTGTGGCCGTTGTCGGTGGTGACGGCCGAGCGCAGCGAGGAGGGTGTGCTCGCGGCGTCGCGGGAGGGGCCGTACGGGCGGTGTGTGTACGCGTGTGACAACGACGTGGTGGATCACCAGGTGGTGAGCCTGGAGTACCGCGGTGGGGTGACGGCGTCGTTCACGATGACGGCGTTCACGCCGTCGGATTTCCGTAGGACGCGGGTGTTCGGGACGCGCGGGTCGATCGAGGGGGACGGTCGTTCGATCACGGTGCACGACTTCGTCGACGGGGGGAGCGAGGTGATCGAGGTCGAGTCCGGTGCGGGTGCCACGGCCGACGACGGTCACGGTGGTGAGTGTGGACGATGGGAGTGGTTCTCGCGTGTGACGCGGCGGGGATCGTCGCGCGGTGACGTACGTCATGGGTTCGGTGGCGCGCTGCTATCGTCGGTCGCATGTCGAGCGAACTGGGGGAACAGGTCTCGCACGGCGACGACGGCGATGACGGCGATGGCAGCGATGACGCCGTGGTCGCTTCCTCGCGCCGTGGCATCCGTCGCTGGGGGCGCGTCGCGACCGGGCCGAGGCCGCAGTGGTGGGGTGCGAGTGCGGCGCTTGCCGCGTTGACAATCGCGCTCGTCGCGTGGAACACCGTGGATCAGGTGGTGCCGGGCGTCGGTGGTGCGCTGGCGGGGCAGCTCGCGGTGAACGTGGCGTTGGCGGTGGGGATCGCCGTGGTCGTCACCGGTCTGTTGTTCGTGACGGTGGGGCGGTGGGTGGCGCTGCCCTGGGCGTACACGGCCACGCTGGTGCTGAGTCTGGTGCTGTTGTTGACTCTCGGTGCGGGCGCGACGTTCACCGGTTATGTGCTCGCGGTGGGCGTCCTGGTGGTCGGGGTGTCCCTGTTGGGGGCGGGGCTCGGTGGGCTGTGGCCGCGCCGGGGTCGGCGTCCGTTGCGGGTGCGGGATGGGAGGGTCGCCGCGCTCGGCCTCGCGGTGTTGGTGCTCGGTGCGTCCGGTGGGTGGCTTGCGACGGTGGGTCAGGGGCCGGTCGTCGTGGTCGACGAGGGCCAGGCGCCGAGTGTGCTCGGCGACGATCTTTCGGCGCCGGGGCCGTATGCCGTCGCCGAACTCACCTACGGGAGTGGGAGCGACCGCCGTCCCGCCTATGGCGCTGAGGCTGCCCTGACCACCGATCCGGTCGACGTGTCCTCGCTCGTCGCCGGGTGGGATGACCGTCGGCGTGAGCTGTGGGGGTTCGGCGCGGATGCGTTCCCGCTCAACGCCCGGGTGTGGTATCCGGAGGGTGAGGGTCCGTTCCCGCTGGTGTTGCTGGTGCATGGCAACAAGAGCAACGCCTCGGCGTCCGAGGACGGGTTCCGTTATCTCGGGGAGCATCTGGCGGGGCATGGCGTCATCGCCGCGTCGGTGGACCAGAACTTTCTGAACACGGGTGTGCTGGACCGCAGCGGCGGCCTCCGCGGCGTGGAGCGGGTGCGGGCGGCGCTGTTGCGCGACCATGTGGCGGCCTGGAAGTCGTGGACCGAGCGGGACGGCACGCCGTTCACGGACAAGGTGGATCTGGACGCCGTCGGGTTGCTCGGGCACTCTCGTGGCGGGGAAGCCGTCGCCGCGGCGACCGAGCTGCTTCAGCGGGAGCCGATCGACGGTGTCCGGGTGCGCTCGGTGCTCGCCCTCGCCCCGTCCGACGGTCAGGCGCGGCCGGGCGGGCCGGCGGTGACGTTGCGGGACGTGAACTACCTCGTGCTGCAGGGCTCTCACGACGCCGACGTGGTGAGCTTCGGTGGACTGAACCAGTACGAGCGCGTCGAGTTCAGCGGTGGCGAGTACCGCTTCGCCGCCGCGCTGTACGTCGAGCGCGCGAATCACGGTCAGTTCAACAGTCGTTGGGGTCGGCACGACGTCGGTTACGGGTTGCCGACGCTGTTCCTCGACGATGCGGCGCTGCTTCCCGGTGAGGAGCAGCGCCGCATCGCCCGCCTCTACGCCACGGCCTATTTCACGAGCACGCTCGGTGAGGATGCGGGGGCGAGTCCCGGTCTCGCTGTGTTCCGTGATCATCGGGTGGCCGATCCGTGGCTGCCCAGGACCAACTACGTCAGCCGGTTCACCGATTCCACCACCGTGACGGCCGAGGAGGGCACCGTGCGGGTCGATGCGGCGACGCGTTCCACGGGCCCGTTGCCGTTGCGGGGAGGCCCGGGTGAGGACCCGGTGCACCGTCTGGAGTGGAGTGCGGAGCAGCGTCCCGTCGTCGCCGCCGACGTGGCGGGCGGCCCGGACGTGGACGCGGTCGTCTTCGACGCGGTCGCCACGGGTGGCCCCGCGTCGATCACCGTGCGGGCGGTGGACGCCGCGGGGGAACACGCGAGCCACTCGCCGGCCGACTCGCGACCGCTGCGCACCCCGCTGGTGGGGCAGTATCTGGTGGCGCGTTGGTTGCACGCGGCTCCGGTGTTCGAACCGGTGCCTCAGACCTACCGCGTGCCTGTCGACGACCTGACCCGTGACAATCCCGCGTTCGATCCCGCGCGACTGACGTCCGTGGAGCTGGTGATCGACGCGCCGGGTGCGGGCTCCGCCATCGTCAGCGACCTCGGCGTGACCGGCGGGCCGGAGGCGTAGGGCGACAGCGGGTCGCCCGGGTCCCCGGGATGGCCTCCTACGCCACTGCCAAGGCGGGCGTGAGCATACTGACCCGCGCCGCTGCTCGTGACCACATCGGCGAGGGCGTCCGCATCAACGCCGTCAGCCCGGGTGCCGCGGATGGTCCGATGTCGACGCTGCCGGGAGAGACCCGCGAACAGCGCGACGCCCGTCTCGCGCCGACGATTCCTGTCGGGCGCGTCGGCACGCTCGACGAAGTCGCCGCCACCGTGCTGTGGCTCGCTTTCGAGGAGGCCGGATTCGCCGTCGGTCACGACCTCGTGATCGACGGCGGCGCCACTGCCTGACCGAGGCGACGCGGCCAGCGTCCGGGCGGTGTCGTGCCGTCCGGGACGCTGGCCGTGGGGACGGGCTCCGACGCCACTGAGACCGCGGGCCGGTTCAGCCCCGCCAGTGCGCGCGCAGCAGCTCGTACTCGACGTCGCCGTGCTCGGCACCCGCGATCGGTTCGGGCCAGTCCTCGTGGACCGTGCGCACGTACCGCAGCCCGGCTTTCTCCAGCACCCGGCGGGAGGCGTGGTTCACGGCCATCGTCGTGGCGTGCACGCGGCGCACGGCCAGGTCGGTGAAGCCCCGTCGCAGCAGCGTCCGGGCGCCTTCGGTGGCCAGTCCCCGCCCCCACTGGGCGCGGTGCAGCCGGTAGCCGAGCTCGACGTCGTCGCGGGAGGCCGGGTGGCGGGGCCGGAACTCGAACCAGCCGAGGAACGTCGCGTCCACGCGGGACTCGGCGGCGAACAGGCCCAGCCCGCCGAGCCGACCGTAGTCCGCGAGGATCGCGGGCAGTGTTTCCCGCCGCACCACCTCGCCCGGTACGGGCCTGCCGTTGCCGACGAAGCGCATCACGTCCGCGTCCCCGTGCAGGGTGACCAGCGCGGCCTCGTCGGCCGGCGTGAAGCGTCGCAGCACCATGCGTTCCGTCGCGCAGAACACGGTCATGTGGTCACGATCGCCGGGCCGGGCGACCGCTGCAAACGGATTTCGCGGCGGTCCTATGATGTGGCGGCCCGCCGCGATCATGAGCGAGCACACGGGGAAGGAACGGCGACATGCCCGCGAACACCGATTCCGCCGCACCCGACGGGGAGCCGACGGCGACCGCCTACGAGGAGCGAGGCGAGGTCGGGTATCGGAGATCCCTGTCGCACCTGCAGCTCCAGATGATCGCGTTCGGTGGCGCGGTCGGGGTGGGGCTCTTCCTCGGACTCGGTGAGCAGCTGAGCTCCGTCGGACCCGGCCTTATCCTGTCGTATCTGGTGGTCGGGGCGTTGGTGTACCTGCTGATGCGGGCACTCGGCGAGTTGACGGTGTACCGGCCGGCGACGGGCGGGTTCGTCTCCTACGCCCGGGAGTTCGTGGGTCCGCGGTTCGCGCACCTGACCGGCTGGATCTACGTGACCGTCGCGGTGCTGGTCGGTATCGCCGAGATCTCCGCTGTCGGCGTCTACACCACGTACTGGTTCCCGGACGCGCCCGCGTGGTTGTCGCCGCTGGTGGCGTTGTGCCTGGTGTTCGGCACCAATGTGTTGACCGTGCGGGCGTTCGGGCTGATCGAGAGCGCGGCGGCGGCGATCAAGGTGATCGCGATCGTGCTGTTCCTCGTCACCGGGGTGCTCGTCGTGCTGTTCGGGGGCTCGGGAGCGCCCGAGGCCAGCGTGGCGAATCTGTGGGAGGGTGGGTTCCTCCCGAACGGGGTGTGGCCGGTCGTCCTGGTGATGCAGGCGGTGGTGTTCTCGTTCTCCGCGGTCGAGGTGACCGCCACCGCGGCCGGTGAGGCCAAGGACGCGGCGCGGTCGATGCCCAAGGCCGTGCGCGGCGTGGTGTTCCGGCTCGGCCTGTTTTACATCGGCTCGGTGCTGGTGCTGTCGATGCTGCTGCCCACCGACCGCTACAGCGGCGACGAGTCACCGTTCGTCACCGCGTTGTCGAGCCTCGGCGTGCCCTATCTGGGCGGCATCATGAACCTCGTCGTGCTGAGCGCCTCGCTGTCCGGGGTCAACGCCGCCCTGTACGCGACGATCCGGTTGCTGCGCAACCTCGCCGCTCACGGCTCGGCGCCCAAGGTGACGGTGTTGATCGACCGCAGGGGAGTGCCGACGGGAGCGCTGGTGTTCACCAGCTTCCTGTACCTGGTCGGGGTGGTGCTCATCCTGTTCGCCGACGCCGGGTCGGTGTTCTTCGTCGCGCTGGACGCCGCGTCGGTGGGCATCCTGCTGGCCTGGATGGCGATCTTCGTGTCGCACCTGCGGTTCCGCGCCCGGGTGCGGGATGGCTCCATCGCCCCGGTCGATTTCCGGATGCCCGGCTTCCCCTACACCGACTGGTGTTGCCTCGCCGTCCTGGTGACGATCTTCTGTTCGCTGGTGTTCGACAGCGGCACCGCCTACGCCGGGCTCATCGCCACCCTCGCGCTGGTCGGCGTGCACGGGTTGACCTACGAGATCGCCAAGCGCCGGGTGGCCCGCCACGGGCTGCCGGACGTCACCCCGGTGGGGCGGACGAAGGACTGATCGCGCACCCCACCGGAAGGACACGTCACGCTGTCTCGGTGGCCCGCGGCGCCGGCTCGTCCCAGCACTGGATGCCCTGCACGTCCGGCATGCTGTCCCGGCGGAACACGGGGTCGAGTCCGTCGCGGCGTTGCTGCTGGTAGTCGCGCAGCAGCCGCAGCACCAACGCCCCGAGCGGTGCGACGGCGAGCAGGTTCACCACCGCCATCACGCCCATGGTGACGTCGGCGATGCCCCACACCACCTCCAGCGAGCTCACCGCGCCGAGGAACAGCACGCCGAGCACCGCGACCCGGAACAGCGGGACCAGTCGTTCGTCGTCGCTGAGGAACCGCAGGTTCGCCTCGCCGTAGAAGAAGTTGCCCAGCACGGAGGTGAAGGCGAGCAGGAACACGATGAGCGTCAGCAGGTGCACCGCCCAGGCGCCGAGGTTGACCTCCAACGCGGTCTGCGTCATCGCCGCGCCGACGTCCTCGCCGTAGACGGGATCGGAGACGAGGATGACGAACGCGGTGATCGAGCACACGATCAGCGTGTCGAAGTAGACGCCCAGCGCCTGCGCCAACCCCTGCTTGACGGGGTGGCTCACGGCTGCGCTCGCGCCCGCGTTCGGCGCCGATCCCATGCCCGCCTCGTTGGAGAACAGGCCACGCCGGATGCCCTGCATGATCGCCGTGCCGACGGCGGCGCCGCCGACCTGTTCGAATCCGAACGCCGAGCCGATGATGTCGCCGAACACGCCGGGCACCTTCTCCAGGTTCATGCCCACCACGACGAGACCCACCAGCAGGTAGATCAGCGCCATGATCGGCACGGCGAGCTGGGCGACGTGGGCGATGCGGCGGGCGCCACCGAACACCACCGCGGCCACCAGCGCCACCAGCGCCAGCCCGATGACCGGCGCGAGCCAGCCGGTGGCCTCGTCGGAGCCGCTGATCGTGGTGACCGACGTCGAGATCACCTCGGCGATGCTGTTGGCCTGCACCATGTTGAAGGTGAAACCGAACGTGAAGATGATGACGACCGCGAACAGCACCCCCATCCAGCGCGCCTTCAGGCCGTGCAGCATGTAGTACGCCGGACCGCCGCGGTAGCCGGAGCGGTCCCGCACCTTGAACAGCTGGGCGAGCACCGATTCCGCGAACGACAGTGAGCTGACGACGATCGCCATCAGCCACATCCAGAACACCGCGCCAGGCCCTCCGACCGCGATGGCGATCGCCACGCCCGCCACGTTGCCGGTGCCGATCCGGGCGGCCGCGGAGATCGAGAACGCCTGGAAGGAGGAGATGGCGCGTTTGCCGTCCTGCGCCTTCTCCGGGGGTCCTTTCAGGTCGCGGAACATCTGCGGCAGCATCCGGAACTGCACGCCCGCCGTGCGGACGGTGAAGTACAGGCCCAGCAACACCAGTAGCGGGATGACGAGGTAGGTCCAGAAGACGTCGTTCACCTCGCCGATGGATTCCATCAGCGCGTCCATGTGCCCACTCCTCACTGTGGGTCGTCCGATGATCAATCAGCGGAGTGTACGCAGCGGTAATCCGGTTCGTCGTCCCTTCAGTGACGCAAAACCGACCGCGCGATGCCGAGCTGGACCACATCGGACGGGCGTAACCGGAGTTCGTCGGCCGTGACGGGGATCTCGTCGGCCGACCGTTTCAGTATGGCCGCGGCGGCCTCCGGTGACGTGACGGAGAAGTAACTGTCGGGGGCCACCCACAGGTGTCCCGGTGCCGCGAACGCCAGCGCGCCACCCGAACCGCCCTCGCCGATCAGGGCGCTGGTCACCGGGACGCGGGCCGAGGCGATCGCCTCGAAGAGCTCGGCGATCGCGGGCCCCACGCCCGCGCGTTCGGCCGCGCCGTCGGCGGCGGCGCCCGGGGTGTCCACGAGGGTCAGCACCGGCACACCCAGCCGGTCGGCGGTCCGGACCAGTCGGGCCGCGGTGCGGAAACCGGCCGGTCGGGTGGGGGTGCCGAGTTGGGCGGCGTAGGCGATCGTCACGCCGTCGCGCCACCCGAACCCGCACTCCACACCGTCGTCCACACCACCGGCACGGTCGCCGCGGATCGGTTCCCGCCACGCGAAGTAGTCGTCGAGGTAACGCTGCGCGCGGGGCCGCTGCGGCGACCGGGCGCGCACGACCGCATCCCACCCGGTGGGCGAGACCGTGGACGTGCCCAAGGCGCGGGGTGGGTCGGCGGCCCGCCCCGCCGGGGTGGTGAGCAGCCGCAGCCACCGCCCCAGCGTGGTCCGTACCTCTGCGGGGTCGACGAGCTGGTCGACCTGGCCGGTGTCCCGGTGCGCCTCGGCGGTGTAGGCGTCGGGGTCGCCCTCGGGGCGGACGCGGGAGCCGGCGAAACCGACCTGGGCGCCCCGCAGCGCGAGCACCACGTCGGCGCCCGCGCCGAGCGTGGCCCACCCACCGCCGGTGGTGGGATCGCGCAGCACGGCGATCTGCGGCAGCCCGGCCGCCCGCGTGGCCGCGACCTCCCGCGCCAGCACGTGCAGTTGGGTCAGCGCCCGCATGCCTTCCTGCATGCGGCTGCCGCCGGTCGCGACGAGCGACACCACCGGCAGTCGCCGCTGTCGCGCGCGCTGGAACGCGGTCGCGATCCGGGCGGCCGTGGCCTCGCCGATGGACCCGCCGAGGAAGCCGAACTCGAACGTGACGAGCACGGCCTCGACCCCGTCCAGCACCGCGCCCCCGCACACCACCGACTCCGATTCGCCGGTGCGGCGCGCGGCGCGGGACCGCGCGTCGTCGTAGCCGAGCCAGCCGATCGGTCCGTCCCCGGCGGACGCCCCCTCGGCGGCGGGACTCCACTCGGTGAAGCGGTCCGTCACCGAGGTGATCAGGGCACGCGCCGACTCACCCATCCAGCGCCCTTTTCATGACCTTGCCCATGTCGTTGCGGGGCAGCGCGTCGAGGTAGCGCACCACGCGGGGCCGTTTGTGCGGGGTGAGCAGGCGGGCGACGTGGTCGCCGAGTTCCTCCGCCGACGGTGGGGCGCTGTTCGGCACGATCCACGCGACGATGCGTTCGCCGAGGTCGGGGTCCGGTTCGCCCGTCACCGCGACCTCGGCCACCCCGGGATGTTCGAGCAGGGCGTTCTCGATCTCGCCCGCGCCGATCCGGTAGCCGCCGCTCTTGATCAGGTCGGTCGCCTTGCGTCCCACGATGCGCACATACCCGTCCGGGTCGCGGACAGCCATGTCGCCGGTGCGGAACCACCCGTCGTGGAACGCCTCGGCCGTCGCGTCCGGGCGGTTCAGGTACTCGGTGAACAGGTTCGGGCCGCGCACCTCGATCTCGCCGACCGTCTCCCCGTCGAGCGTCTCGATCGGTGTGCCGTGATCGTCCACCAGCCGCAGCTCCACCCCGCGCAGCGGCAGCCCGACGGTGCCCGGGCGGCGCTCTCCGTCGGCCCGCACGCTCGTGTTCATCAACGTCTCGGTCATGCCGTAGCGTTCGACGACGCGTTGCCCCGTGGCGGCCGTGATGCGGTCGTGGTCGTGCACGGGCAACGCCGCCGAGCCCGACACCAGCAGGCGCGCCCCCGCGAACGCCGCCGCGAGCTGCGGGTCGCCGGCCACGTCGTTGGCGATCCGGTGATACATCGTGGGCACGCCGAACATCATCGTGGCGCCGTCGGTGAGCTCCCGCGCCACCGCGGCGGAGGAGAAGCGGCCGACGTGCCGCACACTTCCGCCTCGGCGCAGCGGTCCGAGGATGCCGAGGATCAGGCCGTGCACGTGGAACAGCGGCAGCCCGTGCACCAGCACGTCGTCGCCGGTCCACTGCCACGCCTCCTCCAGCGCGTCGAGGGTGCTCACCACCGCCCGCCGCGGGAGGACGACGCCCTTGGGGGCGCCGGTGGTGCCCGAGGTGTAGACGACGAACGCCGGTGCCTGCTCGTCCGGTTCGTCCGCCGGTGGGTCGGCCTGCTCGTCGAGGGTCACGTCGACGCGAGTCACCGAGGCGAGCCCGGACGGCAGCACCGCACCCGGCTCGGCCAGTACCAGGGCGGGCGCACTGTCGGTGACGATGTGCGCCAGTTCCCGCTCGCCGATCTTGGGGTTGATCGGGACGGCGGGCACCCCCGCGAGCAGCGCCGCCACCGTGGCCACTGCGGTCTCCAAGCTCGGTGTCGCCCACACCGCCACCCGCGGCGGGTCACCCGCACCCGCCCGGATCCGGTGGGCGAGCGCACCCGCGGTGCGCGCGAGGGCGCCGTAGGTCAGGGCACGGTCGCCGAACCGCAGCGCGGGCGCGTCCGGAGTTGTGTGCAGGGCGGGAAAGAGCACGGTCACCGATCTCCTCGTCGTTTCCTAAGTCGTTCAGTTCTCCCGACGTCCGGCCGTCAGCCGAAGCCGGGTACGACCAGCATGAGCCACACCGCGGCGGGAGCCACGGCGACGATGATGCCGCCGTACCCCAGCAGCTGTCGGAAGAACCGGTCACGATCGACGTCCTGCGCGTTCGCCAGCACCAGCGCGCCGTTGGTGGAGAACGGGCTCACGTCGACCACAGTGGACGCCACCGCGAGCGCGGAGATCATCGCGACCGGCCCCACCGTGCCCTCCAGCAGGAACGGCACGGCCAGCGGGATGAGCGCCCCCATGATGCCCACCGACGAGGCGAACGCCGACACCACGGCGCCGATGTAGCAGATGAGCAGCGCGGCCAGCAGCGGGACACCCACTCCCGACACGGCGTTGCCCGCGTAGTCGATGGTGCCCATCTCCTGCATCACCCCGACGTAGGTGAGGATGCCGCAGATCAGCAACACGGTGGGCCAGGTGACCTGCCGGATGGCCTTCTTGCTGGTGTCGGGCCACACCACGCTCAACAGGACGGCGAGGGTGAGCGCGGTCAACCCGACGTCGAGGTCGAAGCCCAGCGCGCACACCACCAGCACGACGAGGGCGGCCAGGGTCGCACCGCGGGCGGGGGTCAACCGTCGCGTGTCGTCGGGTGCCTGACCGGTGCCACCGGTCGGGGCGGGAGCGGGCTCGCCGGAGGTGTCCACGAACTGCCGCGCGGGCGGCGCGCCGGTGAGGCGCAGCCCGCCGCACACCACGAACACCACCGCGGCGATCACCAGGTTGGCGACGAGGCTGGCCAGGAACAGCACGACCTCGTTGCCGGGCAGGCCCTCGCGCGCCACGATGCCGTTGACGATCGACCCGTACACGCTGATCGGGGAGAACCCGCCGGCCTGCGCGCCGTGCACCACCATCGCGCCCATCAGCAGGGGACTGATCCGGTACTCGGCGGCGAGCCCGAGCGCCAGCGGCGCGACGATCGCGACGGCGGCGGGGCTCACCGCGCCGATGGCGGTCAACGCCGCGGTGATCACGAACATCACCCACGGGACGAGGACGAGGCGGCCACCCACGAGGCGGATGGCGGCGCGCACGAGCCAGTCGGTGGTGCCGTTCGCCTTGGCGATGGCGAACAGGTATGTCACCCCGACGAGCACCACGAACAGATCGCCCGGGAACACCGCGAAGATCGCGTCGGCGTCCATGTCGGCCACCAGCGTGCCCACGCCGAACGCGGCGGCGAACGCGAGAGCGCCCATGTTGACGGATCTGGTGGTGGCGATCAGGAACACCACGGCCAGAACGAGGATGGCGATGGCTTGAGGCGACATACGCGGGGCTCCCGTCGTTGGGTTCGCTGCGCGGAGTGGCCGGGTGGCTCAGTGGCTGAACCACTGTGCGTGGCGCGGCCCACACCTGTCAAGATCGATGTGGCTTGGTGGCTCAGCCACTTCGCGGGGTCGCCGTCTTGCTAGGCGGGGGACCGCCGGGATACGAGCGAAAGGGGCAATGAGTCCGTAACTCTGCTGGTCAGGCGTCGTTGTTGGCGAGGGCGCGGTAGAGCGAGGCGACTGAGGGGTGCTGGCCGGTCTTGGTGGGTCAGTTTCTTGACGATGTCGGGCATCTGGGTGCCTTTGTCGCGGGGCGCGGGCGAAGAACCAGCATCTCTTCGTCGATGACTTTCGGGTGCCGCCGTGGTTGCCGTGTGCGGTGGCGGCTTACTTACCTTCGAGGGTTCTCGTGGATGTAGTCGCGGTCGAACTGGGTGGTGACGGCGAGCACGGCGAAGAGCATGGAGCCCATGCCGCGCGGGTCGTAGATCCCGTCAGTGGTCGGGTGAGCAGCTCCTCTAGCCGCACCCCGGCGTTCTGGAGCTGGGCGGAAAGGGTCATCAGCTCGGTGGCGTTGCGGGCGAGGCGTTTCGTCTCGTGCACTGTCAGGAGCACCGGTTGGTCTGGTGCGGCGGTCTTGATCTCGTGGGCGAGGGTGAGTGCCTTTTCCAACTCGGGGCGGATCTTGATGTGGGTGCTGATCTCCTCGGAGAACACCCGCGTGTAGTGCGCGGCCGCGAGCGCGTCGAGCTGGGACTGTAGTTCTTGGGTAGCGGTGGAGCAGCGGGCGTAGCCGATGCGGATGGGCGTCCCGTTCGTCTCCGGCTTTACTGCGACCATCTCCGCGCTCGGCATCCTGCTACGCCTGCCCACGTCGGCCCACAGAACGACGGAACAAACACGCTGGCGGCACCTGGAACTGCTACGCGGCGCTCCGAGCGCACCGTCACTAAACACCCGCAGAACCGAGGGTGAGCTGTGCTCGGTGAAAGGCGAAATGCTTCGCTGGATAGCGGTAGACGTCCGCAAGGGTCATGTGGTCGCGGAAAAACGGATCCCACCGAGTCGGAAAGTACATCCCGCGCGCTAGCTCCGCGTCACTCGCCCGGTC